>CAZOMZ010000092.1:0-7278 GCA_964581065.1 uncultured Loktanella sp.
GACAGCCTGCCGCCATACGATATCCTCGATGGCATTCTGACCATGCTGGTCGATCAGGAAGCCTCGGTCGCGGATTGTGTCGCTGCGGGCTATGACCGCGACACGGTCAAAAAGGTCGAGCATCTGATCTACATCAGTGAGTACAAACGTTTCCAATCAGCCCCTGGCCCGCGCCTGTCGAACCGTGCCTTCTGGCTCGACCGGCGCTATCCCATCGTGAACCGCTGGCGGGATGGCAGCGAACAATAGCGTGACGCTGCGGGGCGCATTCGGGGCGATCTGCTTGATCCTCGGGGGTTTTGTGATGCTGCTTGCTGCCCGTTTTGGTGGCAGCACACTCATGTTTGGCATCGCGGCGGCGCTTTTGGCGTTGGGTGGCCTCCTGCTCGCGCTGCGCCGACGCTGACTTCACAAAAGCACCGTCTTCGGCCAAACTCGATATATGGCCGAGAACAAGACCCAAATCACTGCGCAAGCTGTCTCTGACTTCATCGCCGCTGTCGATCACCCGACCCGCAGGGCAGATGCCGAGGCACTGGACGCGCTCTTCCGCAAGGTGACCGGCTGGCAGCCGCAGATGTGGGGGCCGAGCATCATTGGCTATGGCAGCTATCACTATGTCTATGACAGCGGACGCGAGGGCGATTTCCTTGCGACAGGTTTCAGCCCGCGCAAGGCGAATATGTCGGTCTACATCATGCCGGGCTATGCGGATTTCAGTGAGATCCTCGCGCGGCTCGGCAAGCACAAGATCGGAAAGTCCTGCCTCTACATCAACAAGCTGGCGGACATCGACCTTGACGTCCTTGAGGAACTGATCCGCGCAGGTCTTGCAGACCTTGATGCGAAATGGCCCGTCCGACCCAGCTGACTTCTTTCTCCCAAGATACTCCGGGGTGAGGGACGGGCAGAGCCCGACCCGAGGGGCAGCGCCCCTTTTCAGGCTGAAAACTGGACAAGAGCGGTCCCGCATGATCAAAGCGCCTCCAACAGGAGATGCACGCATGACCACCACCAGATTCGCCCCATCGCCAACCGGCTGGCTGCATATCGGCAACCTGCGGGCTGCCCTTTTCAACTATGCCATCGCGCGGGCTCAGGGCGGGCAATTCATCCTGCGGATCGATGATACCGACGCCGAACGCTCCAAGGATGAGTATATCGCAGGCATCAAGGAAGACCTGACCTGGCTGGGGATCACATGGGACCGGATCGAACACCAGTCCGCCCGCATGGACCGCTACCTTGAGGCCAAACAGCGGCTGATCGACATGGGTCGTCTTTATGAGTGCTTTGAGACCCCGACCGAGCTGGACCTCAAGCGCAAGAAGCAACTGAATATGGGCAAACCGCCGGTCTACGACCGCGCCGCTCTGGACCTGTCTGACGACCAAAAGGACAAGCTGCGCGCCGAGCGTGGGTCGCACTGGCGCTTTCTTCTGGATCACAAGCGGATTGAATGGGCGGACGGGATCATCGGCGACATCTCGATTGATGCGGCCTCGGTCAGTGATCCGGTGCTGTTCAAGAATGACGGGCAGATTCTCTATACGCTGGCCTCTGTTGTTGATGACACCGAAATGGGCATCACGGACGTTGTGCGTGGCTCGGACCATGTCACCAATACAGCAACCCAGATCCAGATGATCGAGGCACTGGGCGGCACCGTTCCCCGCTTTGCGCACCATTCGCTGCTGACAGGCCCGCAGGGCGAGGCACTGTCCAAGCGTCTCGGCACTTTGGCGCTGCGCGACCTGCGCAAGCAGGGGATTGCGCCGCAGGCGATCCTGTCGCTGATGGCGCGCCTTGGGTCCTCTGATCCGGTCGAATTGCGTGCCAACATCGACGAGGTCGTGGCTGGTTTTGATCTGTCGAAATTCGGCTCTGCCCCGACCAAATTCGATGCCGCCGACCTGATCCCGCTGACGGCGCGGCATCTGGCAACGTTGGAGCATGACGCGGTGGCCGAGACACTGCGCGAGGCCGGTGTGCCGGACGATCTGGCCCCCGCCTTCTGGAAAGTGGTGCGCGACAATATCAATAACCTGTCCGAGGTTGCCGGCTGGTGGGCGCTGTTCCGTGATGGCCCGACACCGCTGGTTGCGGACGAAGACAAGGAATTCGTTGCGCAGGCTTTCGACATGCTGCCGCCGCTCCCATACAATCCCGAGACTTGGGGCGAATGGACCACGGCTGTAAAAGAGGCGACGGGACGAAAGGGCAAGGGTCTTTTCATGCCGCTACGCAAAGCTGTGACCGGTCTTGAGCGCGGGCCCGAGATGGCTGACGTCATGCCACTCCTGCAAAAAAAGCCTTCGCTCTAACCCAGATATCTGCAATCGGGCAGACTACACTCTGCATAGGCGAGGGTTGCTATTGCGGTCCTCGCCTGTCTTTCTGGCGTCCTTGCAAGACGTCCGAAAGACCAAAGCGATGAGCGACACAACCAAACCCCTGCCTCAGGCGCAGGCCAAATTCACCCAAGGCAATCTGTTCCGGCACATTTCGGTGATGTCACTGACCGCCTCGGTCGGACTGATGGCGGTGTTTCTGGTCGATTTCGTCGATATGATCTTCATCTCGATGCTGGGCAAGGCCGAGCTGGCGGCCGCGGTCGGATACGCAGGCGCCGTCCTCTTCTTCACCACATCATTCGGGATCGGCATGGCGATCGCCGCCGGTGCGCTTGTCGCGCGTGCGCTGGGCGCGGGCGAAGCCGAAGAGGCCCGCAGGCGCGCCACCAACGCGCTCATCTACGGTGTTAGTTTCGGCGCGCTCTTTGCAGCGTCAGTCTGGTTCAACCTGTCTTTCTTTGTCACCCTTTTGGGGGCATCGGGCGAGACCCACGACCTCGCCGTGCATTACCTTCAGATTATCGTGCCATCGCTGCCCTTCCTGATGATCGGCATGATCGGCGGGGCGATCCTGCGGGCGCATGGCGATGCGCGCCGTGCGATGATGGCGACGATCTGGGGCGGGTTGGTGAATGCGGTGCTGGACCCGATCCTGATCTTCGGGCTGGATCTCGAACTGACGGGTGCGGCCCTTGCCAGCGTTGCAGCACGTCTGGCCATTGCGGTCACGGCGTTGATGCCGCTGATCCGGAACTACGGCGGGTTTGACAGACCGACTGCCAGCAGCCTGACCATTGATCTTCGGCCTATCGTGGCGATTGCCTTCCCCGCGATCCTGACCCAGCTCGCAACGCCCATCGGCCAAGCCTATGTGACCCGTGCGATGGCCGAATACGGGGAAGAGGCAGTTGCCGGCATGGCGATTGTCGCACGCATGACGCCGGTCGGTTTCGGGATCATCTTTGCTCTGTCGGGGGCCATTGGTCCGATCATCGGGCAGAACGCAGGTGCCGGCCAGCACGACCGCGTGCGGGGCGCGTTCCGTGACGGGCTCCTGTTCACTGCCATTGTGGTTGTGGTGGTCTCGGCCCTGTTCTTTCTCGCGCGGCCCGGCATCGCCTATCTCTTTCAACTGGAAGAGGGGCTGGCCATGACGCTGGTCTTCCTCTTCGCCGGTCCGCTGTCGCTGATGTTCTTTTTCAACGGTGTGATCTTCGTTGCGAATGCGGCGTTCAACAATCTCGCGCACCCTTTCTATTCGACATGGATCAATTGGGGACGGCACACTCTGGGGACCATCCCCTTTGTGATGGTCTTTGCAGCCTGGTTCGGCGCACCGGGTGTTCTGATCGGTCAATATGTGGGCGGTGCAGTCTTTGCGCTGATTGCCGTCATCCTCGCGCGGCGTGTGATGGCCGTTCATGACCCAAAGTCAGAGGCCGAGCCCTTTGCCCGTCAGGCGCGTCTCTTCAGCCTTTTGCACCACCGCCGCTAGGTGATCATCGACCATCAGTTTCTCATCGAGGGTCAGGCACTGGTGGCGCGGATAGATCGGATCGGCCCGGTCATCGAGGATCGGCGCATCCCATCCATCGGTGGTGTCAAAGAAATGCGCGACACCTTCCTCGCCGAAAACCCTTAGATAGCCCTGCGTGACCACATCCACATAAGAGAGCAGGATCGGGTGGGCGTCTTTCGGAGCGACGTGTTCGGGGCGCACCTGATAGACCGCTGTCGGGACCGGGTGATCGACGAGGTGGCTGACGTCATGGCGCTGGTAGGCTGCCTCGCGCGCGTCCAGCGCTGCCCAATCGTCATTCGGCACACCCGCGATCACGCCTTTCAGTATCGTGGTGTCGTCACGGATGACCGAGAGGTAAGTGACTTCGCGCAAATGCGTGCCGCGCCAGACCCGCCGCCAGCCACGCAACGTTGCGGCGCGCGGGTTGGCGTAGTCATGCGTCGCCAGATTGACGAGGCTCCCATAGCCGAAGAACGAAGGATGCGTCATTCCCGAGCGCGTAGCACCTGTGCAGGCCGTGCGGCAAGAGGGCGCCACGCAAAGGCCAGACCTGCAAGTGTCGTGGCAAGAACGCCTCCCAGCACAATGAGCAGGGCGTTCGACCAGATCACCTCATAGTCTGTATCCATGATGAAAGTAGACACAGCCCAGCCGCCAAGAATGCCGGCGCCCAAAGCCACGACCCCTGCGGAAAGTCCGAGGATCGCCGCGCGCAAGGCAAAGCTCGCGATGATACGGCTGCGCGGCGCGCCGATGGTCTTGAGCACAGCAGATTCAAAGGTCCGCGCGCGCTCGCCTGCTGCTGCCGCACCGATCAGCACAAGGAACCCTGTGACCAGCGTGATCAGCGCGCCATAGCGTGTTGCGGCAGAAATCCCGCCGACCAGTTCGATCACCTGATCGATCGCATCGCGGATGCGGATTGCGGTGATGTTCGGATAGGCGGTGGCAAGGTCACGCAGGATCGCAGCCTCGGCCTCTTCTTCGGCGTAGACGGTCGAAATCCAGCTATGCGGTGCCCCCGCAAGGGCGGACTGGTTCATGGCAAGAACAAAGCCGATGCCTGCGTCTTCCCAACTCACCTCGCGGAAGCTGGTGACCTCTGCCGTGATATCACGGCCCAGCACATTGACCGTCATCATGTCACCAAGCTGCAAACCCATCTCGGCTGCTTCTTCAGCAGAAAAGCTGATCTGTGGTGGACCGGCGTAGCCTTCGGGCCACCACTCACCATCTGTCACGACCGTGCCGCTCGGTTTTGCGTCGGCATAGGTGATCCCGCGATCCCCGCGTGTGACCCAGTGGCCGTTCGTCACCTCTTCGGCGGGCTGCCCGTTGATCTGGGTGATGATGCCTCGCAGCATCGGCGCGGTATCGACGCGTGCAACGGCATCGTCCTGATCCAGACGGTCGCGGAACCCGTCGATCTGGTCGGGCTGGATGTCGACGAAGAAGTAACTCGGGGCGACCTCTGGCAGATCGTCAGCAAACGCGCTGCGCAGGTTGCCGTCGATCTGGCCAACGGCGGCCAGAACGGTCAGGCCGAGGCCCAACGACAGAACGACTGATGCTGTCTCGCCCCCGCGCGCACCGATCGCTCCGAAGGCCAGCCGCAGGGCAGGGCGGCCCCGTGCCGGTTTCCGAAAACGCCGCGCGACCCAGCGGATCAGGAGTGCGGCAAGTACCAGCAAGGCAAGTGCGGCAATGATGCCGCCAGCCGTCCAAAGCGTCAGCCAAACCGTCCCTGAAAACCAGATTGCAGTGCCAATCAGTGCGCCAAGCAGTCCCGCGATGGCAAGCAAATAACGCGGTTTTGGCAGGCTGTTGCCTGCGCCGAAGGCATCGCGGAACAGCGTTGCAGCGCGGATGTCCTCGGTCTTGGCCAGCGGCCAGAGGGTAAAAACGAGTGCAGCAAGCAACCCGTAGACTGTCGCCTCGATCAGTGGCGCGGGGTAGATGGCAAAAACAGCGGGGATCGGCAGCCGTGCCTCAATCAGCGGGGCAAAAAGCACTGGCAGGCTGCCGCCAAGGACCAGCCCGAGCATGATGCCAAGCAGCGTCAGGATACCGACCTGAATAAAATAGGTCTGAAAGATGACGGCGCGGGTGGCACCCAGCGTCTTGAGCGTCGCAATCACGCCGGTCTTGCCTGCAAGATAGGCCCGCACGGCGGCTGAGACACCGACTCCCCCCACGGCGAGACCGGACAGGCCGACAAGGATCAGGAAGGCCCCGATCCGATCAACGAATTGTGCGACACCACCCGCGCCGCGCCTGCTGTCACGCCAGCGCAGGCCGCTGTCACGGAACTGATCTTCCGCGCTGGTTTCCAGCGCTTCGAGGTCGGCACTTTCGGGCAGTTCAAGGCGGTATTGGGTGGAAAAAAGCGTGCCTTCTGCAATCAGACCCGAGTCGGCAAGGGCATCGGTCAGCACAATCGTGCGCGGCCCGAGGCCGAAGCCGCCGGCAGAGTTATCAGGGTATCGGTCAAGGATCGCACGCAGGGTGAACTCCTGCTCGCCCAGCCGGAAGCTATCGCCTGCGACCATCCCGAGGCGGTCTGCCAGCACCCGCTCCATCACGCCGCCGTAATCCGCCAGCGCCTCATCCAGTGGCATATCGGGGGAAAGCTGCACTGCACCAATCAGCGGATAAAGGTCATCGACAGCGCGCACCTGCGTCAGCCCGCGCTCGGTCGTCCCATCACGGTCAACGACGACCATGGAGCGGAAATCAACGGTTTCCGAGACCTGATCGGCGATGCTGTTCAGCCACGCCAGTTCAGCGTCGCGGGCAAAGCGGTAGGTAAACTCGACCTCTGCATCGCCGCCCAAGAGGGCCGCACCATCGCGTGTCAGACCGGCCTCGATGCCTGCGCGCACTGTGCCGACAGCGGCAATCGCAGCAACTCCAAGCGCCAGACAGGCGAGAAACACGCGAAACCCGCGCAGGCCGCCACGCAACTCGCGCAGGGCAAATTTCGAAGCGGTGCGCAGGCTCATTCGGCGGCCTTTGCCATGGCAGTATCAATGCGGCCATCCCTCAGGCGCACCACGCGGTCACAACGCTGCGCCAACTCGTTCGAGTGGGTAACCATGATCAGCGTCGCCCCGTGCCGGTCGCGCAGATCAAAGAGCAGATTGATGATTGCCTGCCCGTTGGTTTCATCGAGATTGCCCGTAGGTTCGTCGGCCAACAGCAGGCGCGGTCTCGGGGCAGAGGCACGCGCCAGCGCTACGCGTTGTTGTTCGCCGCCCGACATCTGGCTGGGGTAATGGTCAATCCGGTCGGCAAGGCCCACGGCCTTCAATTCCGCTTCGGCACGGTCAAAGGCATCACGCACACCGGCCAGTTCCAGCGGGGTCGCCACGTTTTCCAGTGCGGTCATCGTCGGGATCAGGT
>CAZOMZ010000093.1:0-7259 GCA_964581065.1 uncultured Loktanella sp.
ACTTTCATCCCAAGCTGGGCACCGCGGATCGCAGCCACATAGCCGCCCGGTCCGGCACCGATTACAATCAGGTCAAAGTTTTGCGCAGCCATGCAAAGGCCCTCCAGTTCCAAATTTAGTTGAACACTAAACTATTTCGCTGGAGACCTCTAGTGACCTTACGGCATAACAGCTAGTCGATGGGCGCAATTGCCCTTATTCTGCGGCCGCCTGCTGCGCGCGAATTGCCGCACCATAGCCGCCTCCGTCCAGAAAAGCCTGTTCCGCCGCTGTTGTCCGGCGGCCGAGGGCGGCGTTGCGGTAAGGGAAACGCCCGAAATCGCGGATGACCTGACGGTGCGCACGGGCGTGATCGATATTGCCGCCCCCCTGCTCGGGCATGCGGGTGTGGATCAGCCGGACGGCACGATCCTGATCACAGAGGTTCTCCGAATGCATCAGCGGCAGATAGAAGAACTGGCGCGCCGGTTCGTCGATCTTCATGTCCCAGGCGCGCTCGACCGCCATCTTGGCAGCCGCAAGAGCGATCATATCCGTCGAGAAAGCATCGGCACTGTCACGAAACATATTGCGCGGAAACTGGTCGGTCAGGATGATGTAGGCCAATGTTCCAGAAGGGTATGTCAGCCAAAGACCGTAAGCCCCTTCCTGCGCCTCATGCCAGGCGGCCAGAAACCGCTGCCGGATCAATTCATCGAAGTCGGGATCAGACTTGTACCAGTCTGCCGGCGTGCATTCATCAAGCCAGAATGCCAGGACGTCTTCAGGGCTCACCACATTACTGCTCCAACATGGTTTTTGCTTCTTGGATTATTGGAAGCAGACAACTGTCGCTGTGACAAGCACCAACACTTGCCGTCAGGTCACGACATATGTCGGAATGACATGTCCCGTGACTGTTTATGTCAGTGTTTCTCGACATCTTCGCCTTGCTCAGCGTCGATATAGACCTCTTGCGCCAGCTCTGCCGCAACAGGTGTCGAGGCAGGGTTGACCGGTGCATATGGGGTTTGATCGGTGTCCAGATCATCACGGCTGCGGCGGGTCGAACGATAAACACCGTAAAGGGCAATCGACCCCATCAACCCGGCTGTATAGAGCCAATAGCCGTTCTCGCCGATGACATCCATCATGGCACCCACGATCAAAGGACCTGCAATCGCCCCCACACCGTTGATAAAGAGCAGCCCGCCAGACGCGGCTGCCATATCTTCGCGCTCGAGGTAGTCATTGGCATAAGCGATCACCAAGGCATAAAGCGGGTTTGACGTACCGCCGACGACAGCGCCGCTGATCAGGATGGCCCAGTAGGCATCCAGAAAGACAAAGGCGACCAGCGAACCAAGCCCGCCCACAAGGCTCAACCAGATGATCAATCTGCGACGGTCCATGCGGTCCGACAGCCACCCGATCGGGTACTGTAGCACAAGCGCAGAAATGTAGATGACCGACACAAAGAACGAGATTTCTGCCACCGTCAGCCCGACACGGCTGCCATAGACCGCAGACATGCCGAATTGCGCCGAAAACACACCGCCCAGCATGAACATCCCGAAACAGGCAAGCGGCGACGCGGCGATAAGGTCCCTGATCTTCATGGGCTTTGTCGATTCAAACGCTGGCATCGGCTTGACCGACAGCAGCACGGGCGCAAAGGCCAGCGAGACCAGAATCGACGGAATGATGAACAGGACGTAGCCCGAGACATCGCCCTGGCTGACGATCCATTGCGCAAAGACGATCCCCGCCATCTGCACGATCATGTAAAGCGACAGCGCCTTGCCACGGTTTTCATTGCTGGCCGCATCGTTCAGCCAGCTTTCCGCGGTGATATACAAACCGCAGAAACAGAACCCGATAATGACCCGCCCCAAGGTCCACGCCCAGGGTTCAACCAGAACCGGATAAGAGATCAGCACCGCCGAGACCATCGAGCCCAGCGCCGCAAACACCCGCACATGCCCCACCCGACGGATGAGTTGTGGTGTGTAACGCGAACTGAACAGGAAACCGAGGAAGTAACCCGACATGACAATGGACAACGAGAAGGTGCTGAACCCCTCGACCTCGCCACGCAGACCCAAAAGCGTGCCTTGCAGACCGTTGCCGACCATCAACATGAACATGCCGACGAACAACGCCCAAGACCGTGTAAATACCTGAATCATCCCGAGCCTTCCTGACCGACACTTCCGCCTATCTCACGATTCGACTGGCAAGCCACCCAGAAACTGCGACGTGCGGACGTCTGTTTACGCCCTCACTGCAAACGTGCACAAAAGGCGCAGCTTACTCAAGAAAAAGGCAGCGCCCGATCTGATGACAAGAACTGCCTTGCTTTATGCCATCCTTGCGGCGTTTTTTGCCTTCGGGATCGTGGTCGACTGGGTCGTTTGGGGCGGTCTGCCACCCGCCTGGACATGGAATGACATCACCCAGATGATCGGCGTCATTGTCCTTTGTCTGATGTGGGAAAGCGCGGATGCCGCCGCCCGTGGCGTACAACACCGCGCAAGCGCGCGTCTGCTGACAATTCTGCTGCCGCCGCTGGGCACACTGGTCTATTTCTTTCAGTCCCGCGACTGGCCAAATGCCTTGTTGCAGGCGTTCTACTTTTGGGGTGGCCTGATTGCCGTCGCCCTTGTCACGGGTGAAATCTGCTACCGTCTGTTTGTCTAACCATTCGGCAGCAAAAGCGACGAATCCCCGTAGGAAAAGAACCGGTAGTCCTGTGCAACTGCATGGGCGTAGATGTCGCGGATCGTCTCGACCCCCATCAAGGCCGAGACAAGCATCATCAGGGTCGATTTGGGCAGATGGAAGTTGGTCATCAGGCCATCCGACATCTGGAACACGAATCCGGGCGTGATGAAGATATCCGTCGGTCCAACCCAGTCCCGCATCTGCCCGTCTTTAGCGGCACTCTCGATCAGTCGCATCGCGGTCGTGCCCACCGGAATGATCCGCCCGCCTGCGGCGCGGGTGGCGTTGATCTCGGCGGCTGCCTCGGCGGTCACTTCACCCCATTCGGAATGCATCTTGTGCTTGCTGATGTCATCGACCTTGACCGGCAGGAAGGTGCCTGCGCCCACATGCAAGGTCACATGGGTGAACTGAACGCCCCGTTTGGCAAGTGCATCCAGAAGCGGGCCGTCGAAATGCAACGATGCGGTCGGCGCGGCAACCGCCCCCGACCGTTTCGCCCAATAGGTCTGGTAATCCTGCTTGTCGGCCTCATCCGCCTTGCGCTTGGCCTCGATATAGGGCGGCAACGGCATCGAGCCCGCCGCTGCAAGCGCCGCGTCAAAGTCGTCGCCGGTCAGGTTGAACCGCAGCAGCCCCTGCCCGTCTTGGCGGCCTTCCACGACGGCGGTCAGATCATCGGAAAAGACGATTTCTTCCCCGTCACGGACCTTCTTGAGGGGTTTGACCAACGCCGTCCATGCGCCACTCGCCTGCGGCTCAAGCAATGTGACCTCGATACGCGCAGACGTCTCTCCGGCTTCGCCCGCACGATGGCGCAGACCGCTCAGACGTGCGGGGATCACCTTGGTGTCATTCAGGATCAGCCGGTCGCCGGGCTGCAGGATATCGGGCAACTGGTTGACGATCCGATCCTCGATCGTGCCCCCTCGCGCCAGAAGCAGCCGCGCCGACGAACGCGGGCGCGCGGGACGGGTGGCAATCAGCCGTTCCGGCAGTTCGAAATCAAAGTCACTGAGTTTCATTGGGATATATCCGGTGCCGGTCTGCGGAAGATCTCTCGGAACATGCCGGGCGTCAGCACCGAGAGCGGATTGACACTGACCTGCGGCGTATCCGTCGTGCCCGCAATGTTGAAGTTGAACCCGATCAAACCTTCACCCCTGCGTGTCAGAAACGCGCCAAGACCGTTCACCAGATAGAAAGGCGAGACGACCCCCTGCAAATCAATGGCCCTGTTGGCGAGCGTGTAAGTCCCGTCGACAGAAATGCCAAGACCCGGACCGACTGCGCTGGCTTCGGCGACAATCAGCTGGCTTGGCGTCAGGCGGAACTTGGCGTCCACCTCGTCAAAGGCAAGGCCCTGCCCGTCCAATTGTTGCAAAAGCCCGACGACGCTGATCGCATCCAGAAGTGCTGCCATGGCCGGCGCGTCCCGCACCCGCAAGTCGTTCATCGCGAGCGTCCCATCGAATTCACCCGCGCCGCCGCTGGGCAGCAAGGTGAGATCGAAATCCCCCCCCGATGCATTCTGGATCAGCCCCGCAGAACGCAACAGCGCACCGGCATCCGGACTGCGCAGGCGCACAGCTGACCGCCCGTCGCGGGGTGCCACCGCCCCCGCAACCGGGGCAGACCCGTTCAGCGACGCGGTAAACTCGCCGCGAAAGCCGCCGTCCCCGCGAAAATCGCCGCGGAATTGTTGCAATGCGATGCCTTCGGTCACCTGCAGCCGGTCCAGCGCAATCGAGATCGGCCCGCCGTCCCCCTGACCTCCGCCAAAACGGGCCCCACGCAGATCAAGCTGCCCGCCTTCTATCCGCACCGCCAAAGGCTGGCCCTCGCCCCGCCCTACCAGCGTAATCGGCGCGTTCAGCCAATTGCCCACCTGAAACGATGAAAACCGTGCCTCCGACAGCCGCCCTGCTTCGTTCAGCGCGATCCGACCCACTGCCTGCAATCCACCGCCACCGATCTCAAGGCGGGTGATCTCCGGCACCGTGTCCAGAACGCCCTCGATCAAGAGGTTTCCGGCAGTCTGTGGCCCTTTGGCCCAGCCAACCGCAGGTATCGCCACCGTCAGCCCTGCAAGATCCGAACGCAGCGCGAACCGCGGCGGACCATCGCCCAAACGGATCTCCAGCTCGCCCTCACCTCGTCCACCAATCGTGTCAGGCGGCAAGGCAATCCCGAATTCATCAAGGAAGGTCTGCGACAATGCGACATTCGCCAGAACACGACTGCCCTGATTTGCCGGATCGCCAAACCGGCGATCCCATGCGCCCAAGGCGCTGACCTCTCCGATCCGGACGGGGCCCGCAATGTTGACCCCGTCGCGGCTTGCGGTGACCTGCAGACGTGACGATGCAAAATCCCGCCCCGGCACCAACCGGTCGCTGCGCACAGCTGTGAGTTCGGAGGTCATCGCCAGTTGCACCTCGGCGGGATCGGGGCGCGGCATCAGCGGCCAGGTGATCCGGCCTTGCGTGACCGCGCGCCCTTCGGCCAAGGTCACAGGCAGGTTAGCCTTGTCCATGTATTCGAAGGGCGGCTGGTTCAATATCGACAGTGTAGCGGTCAGCGAGCTGTCAATCCTCAGGTCCAGCACCGCCGGAGACGGGTTCAACCGCAGATCCTCCACCGTCATGGTCGATCCCGCCAGTTGCATGATGCCGCCCACAGGCGCCAGCACCTGCCCGTCATCCAATGAGATCACAAAGCGGCTGTCTTCGATGCTGGCCACACCATCGGCTCCGGTGATGGGCGGCATACTCCGCATGAAAGAGATGTCGGTGTCCTCAAACGCAAAGCCCAAGGCAAACTGCGCAGCCCTTTCAGGTCCGCGACGCAGACCGACGACAACGTCCTGTAGCAATCCTTGGGTGACATTTGCTGCAAACCAGTCGCGCGAGCGCGGCTTCATCGCAGGCGGCCAGAAATCGACGACCCGCTCGGGTGCGATCTGGTCAGTCGTGGCATCCAGGGCGATATCCCAACCGGCATCAGTGGCAGCAACGCGCCCCTTCGCAATGGTGCGGCTGTCGCCATCGCGGGCAACGATTTGCCCGATGTCGAGAACGAAGGGATCAAACCGCGCCCGCAGATCAACAGCCAGGGCAGGAAGCCGCGGCGCTGTCTCGTAAAGGCCCGCTGGGTTGACGGCCACATCCGTCAGCCGCAACTGGGCAAGGATGGCGCGCGGCAGACCGTCGGAGAACTCGCGCAGATAAGCGGCCCCTTCACCGCCCAAGGTGCCCCAGTCGGACTGCACATTCATCTCGCTGAACGTGATGAGGTCACGGACGGGGTCGAAACTGAAGTAGGCCTGCGCCTGCCTGAACCTGACAGCCGCAGTGCCGGGGTTGGGCTGAAACGCGCCTTCTCCGATTTCCAGACGCGCGTTCAGCGGCCCCAAAGCGCCTTCAGCGGACAGGCTGGTGCGCAAATCCGCGCTGATCGGCGCATCGATCCCGCCCAACCACAAGAGCGCCGGAGATTGTGTTGCAAGGTCGCTGGCCACACCATTGGCGATGTTCAGACCGATCTGCGCACTGCGGCTGCCACGCGGGCTGCTGTATGACAGGCTGACATTGGTCACATCGGGCCGGCCCGCCAAAAGCGCAAAGTCGCCGCGCAACAGTGTCTGACCATCCCGCAGGTCCAGCGACAACCGCCCGCCATCCACAATCCAGCTGCGGCCTGCACGAGCATCGTCAAAGTTTACGATCAGCCCTTCTGCCAGAGCCAGTTCAAGCGCCTCAAGCGCGGGCTGCTCAAAAAGCTGGTCGAATTGCTCCAGCAATTCAGGAAGGTTGCGGGCTTGCCCCACCTCTTGCGAATTCGCGGCAAGCGCAAATGAGACCGTCCCGTCGCGCGCGCGGCGCAGGTTGATCTGGGCCCCGATCAGACGGACCTCCTGCACCAGCAAATCGCGGCGCAGGATCAGCCCGCGCGGAGAAATCAGCCCCTCCACCACCGGCACGCGGGTCAGGGTCAGCCCGCCCTCGTCAACCAGTCGCGTGTCGATCAACCTGATACGCGGATGCAGATCGCGCCCGATCCGCACGGTGATTGCACCGAAATCAAGCTGCGTGTCCGGCAAAACCTCGGCCACGCGGGCCGCCACGCGGTCTTCGATCCAGCTCGGCGCTGTGATCTCGCGGTCGACCATCATCACGGCGGCGGCGGCCAGAAAGGCAAGCGGCAAGAGAGACACCACAAAGACTGCGCGCAGCCAGAAAAGCCATGCGGGCATCCCGTGGCGTTTTGGTGCTGGCGGCGCTTGGTCTTCGGGGGTATCGGACATCTCTTCCTGCTTTGACGGACGGTGCCCTTTATCTTCGCCTGTCACACACTAAAACAAAACATGGAAAAACGAGCCCGAGAGGACACGGATATGTCATACCCAGACGTCGGCGATACCGCCCCCGCTTTCACCCTGCCCCGCGATGGCGGCGGCGAGGTCAGCCTGTCGGATTTCTCCGGCAACAAAGTCGTTCTCTATTTCTACCCCAAGGACGACACACCCGGCTGCACGAAAGAGGCCATCGGCTTTA
>CAZOMZ010000094.1:0-7175 GCA_964581065.1 uncultured Loktanella sp.
CTGGGCCTGCCGCAGATCGAGAACCTGAGCTAGGCAGACCCTTCCACCCAGGAACTGCGCGTTGCGGGGAGGGTTTGTTAGGGATTGGGAGGGAGAACCAAGCGGACAGCACAGTTTGGTCGGCGCCCTAATCGGCCTTGGGCAGCGTGTCGTGATGGGGCCAGTCCAGTGCCTCGTCCCAATGATCCCAGCGGGTTGGCCGATATTGCTCTGGCCTATCAAGCTGCGCGGCGAGGACGTCTGTGTGACCCGGTCGGACTGCAGTAGGGTGGTATGTCAGATGCGATCCGCATGTCCCGCAAAATTTCCTCGTTACCCCGGCTTGGACAGAGATTTCACGAGGCGGATTACCGCTCCAACGAACAGGTCCAACGACGTTGACCCATCCGACGGCTGGAGCACCACTCGCGCGTCGGCAACTTTCGCAAGTGCAACTTGCTTGCCATCCGATGTCTTCCTCGTCGAAAGCAAGGCGGGTCGCCCCGCAATAGCATCGCGCTGACCACTCCATAGCACTAACTCGGCTGACCATTGTTGCGTTCACTGAGGACCACATTGCGGGACAAAAAAGGTTTCTTCAATAGATGTCACGGTAACATCAGACATGGCCGCTCTTGGCCCCAAACCCACCGTTGCCCGCCTCGACACCTCTTCGCCGTCACACTACCTTCCTATCATGCCCGCCGACCCCACCTGCCCGCTTTGCCTCCGCCCGATCCCAACTGGCGTGCCGCAAAGCCAGCATCACCTGATCCCCAAGCTGAAGGGTGGCAAAGGTGGCCCGACGATCCTCGTCCACCACATCTGTCATAAGGAAATTCACGCGACTTTGTCCGAGGCCGAGCTGGCCCGCGACTATGCGACACCAGAGGCGCTGCGCGCCCATCCGCGGTTGGCCAAGTTCTTTGCGTGGGTCGCCAAGCGACCGCCCGACTTCATGAGCCGGGTGCCGAAGCGGAAACGCTAGAGCGCGCCCGCTCCGGGCAATCTTGTCAGGTCAGCCCGATCAGGCGGCCTTGATCTCGACCATCTCGATGGCGAAGTTCAGGTTCTTGCCCGCCAGCGGGTGGTTGGCGTCGAGCGTCACTTCGGTCTCGGTCACATCGGCGACGACCACAGGGATCACCTGACCCTGCGGGGTCTGCATCTGCAATTGTGTGCCAACCTCGAGCGGGATCTCGGCAGGGATCTGATCGCGCGGCACGGCCTGCTGGTTGTCGGGGTTATGCTCGCCATAAGCCTGTGCTGCGGGCACGTTGACGTCTTTCTTGTCGCCAACAGCCATGCCGGGGATGGCAGCATCAAGACCCGGAATGATCTGACCCGAGCCAACAACGAACTCCAGCGGGTCACGTCCTGCGGAGCTATCGAACTGGTCGCCGTTGTCGAGTGTGCCCGTGTAGTGAATCCGAACGGTGTCGCCTGCTTTGGCTTGTGTCATCTGTCTTGCTTTCCTGTGTCATTGCATGAGGGCCGGAACCTAATGGGACATAAGCTGGGTTGCAAACCGATTGCCCCTTTTCGCCGTTCGCAGCCCATGACACGATGTGCCGAACCAAGAGGAGCGCCATGTCCTTTACGACCTACATCTTTGACGCCTATGGCACTTTGTTCGACGTGAATGCCGCAGCGCAGGCCGCAGCACGCGAGCCGGAGCATGCCGCCCTAAGAGATGTCTGGCCGAAACTGGCCTTCGACTGGCGCCGCAAGCAACTGGAATACACTTGGCTTCGTGCCGTGGCCGACCGCCATTGCGATTTCTGGACCGTGACCGAGGACGGACTGGATTGGGCAATGGAAGCACAAGGGCTGGACGAACCGGCAACCCGCAAGCGCCTGCTGGAGCTCTATTGGGAACTGGCCGCGTATCCGGAGGTGCCCGCGATGCTGGCGACGCTCAGGGCGGCGGGCAAACAGACCGCGATCCTGTCGAACGGCTCGCCTGCGATGCTGGAGGCAGCGGTCAATTCGGCAGGGATTGGCGAACAGTTAGACGCATTGCTTAGTGTTGAAAGTGTTGGTGTCTTCAAGCCCAGCGCCAAAGTCTATGATTTGGTGCAGGAGCGGTTCGGCTGCACGCCGGACGAGGTGCTTTTTGTCTCATCCAACGGATGGGACATCGCGGGGGCAGCGGACTACGGTTTCCGCACAGCATGGGTGAACCGCGCGGGTGATCCGGTTGACCGCCTCTTTGGCCGACCGCATCACATCCTCAAGGACCTGACGACCATTCCGGAGATCACCTGATGCCGCATTATTCAGCCAATGATGGCACACAGCTCTACTACAGTGACGAGGGCACAGGGCTGCCGGTGATCGCGCTCGCGGGACTGACGCGCAACGGGGCTGATTTCAATCATGTCGCCCCGCACCTGCCCGTGCGTCTGATCCGACCGGACTATCGCGGGCGCGGGCAGTCGGATTGGGCTGACCCCGCGACCTACACGATCCCGCAGGAAGGGGCCGATGTCTTGGCGCTGATGGACCATCTGGGACTTGAAAGGGCCGCCATTCTCGGCACCTCGCGCGGGGGGTTGATTGCGATGGTACTGGCGGCAACGGCCAAGGACCGGCTGATCGGCGTTGCCCTGAACGACATCGGGCCTGTGATCGAGGATCGCGGCCTTGACGTTATCAAAGACTACATCGGACGCAATCCGGCGCAAAAGACCTATGATGAGGCCGCCGAGGCACGGGCAAATCTCTGGACCCATTTCAAGGACGTGCCCATGTCCCGCTGGCGCGAAGAGGTCGAGGCACATTATCAGGAAAAGGATGGCCGGTTGGTGATCCGCTATGACCCCAAGCTGCGCGATGCGGTGCTGGCTGCAGGCGCACAGCCCGCGCCGGACCTCTGGCCGCTTTTCGACGCGCTTGGCGGGCTGCCGCTGGCGCTGATCCGTGGTGCCAATTCCGACCTGCTCAGCAAGACGACGGCGGACGAGATGGCCCGCCGCCGCCCGGATTTGCTGCGCGCCGAGGTTCCCGGGCGTGGCCATGTCCCCTTTCTTGACGAACCCGAAGCGGTCGAGGTGCTCACCGCGTGGCTGGAGAAACTGCAATGAACATCGAAATGATCCGTGCCGCCGCCGCGCGCATCAAAGGCCATGGACGGCGCACGCCGATCCTGTCCTCGCCATTCCTTGACGAAATCGCGGGCCGCCGCGTGTTTGTGAAGGCCGAATGCCTGCAGCATACAGGATCGTTCAAATTCCGTGGTGGCTGGTCTGCGGTGTCGTCGCTGTCGGACAACGAGTTGAAAACCGGTGTGATTGCCTTCTCCAGTGGCAACCACGCCCAAGGTGTGGCACTGGCTGCGCGCGAACACGGCGCACCCGCCGTCATCATCATGCCCGCCGATGCGCCACAGGTGAAGATCGACAACACCCGCGCGCTGGGTGCCGAAGTGGTTCTCTATGACCGCGCAACCGAAGACCGCGACGAGATCGGCGCGCGGCTGAGCACCGAACGCGGCCTGACCCTGATCAAGCCATTTGACGATCCGCTGGTCATCGCAGGCCAAGGCACAACGGGTCTCGAGATCGCCGAGGATATGAATGCGCTTGGTGTGGAAAATGCCGATGTGGTCGTCTGTTGCGGCGGGGGCGGCTTGACCTCGGGCATCGCCTTGGCTCTGGAGGCAGAGGCACCAACCTTACGCGCGCGCCCTGCCGAACCTGAACACTTCGACGACGTGACCCGCTCGCTTGCCGCAGGCGAGATCAAGCGCAACGAACGCCTGTCGGGTTCCCTCATGGACGCCATTATCACGCCGCAACCGGGCGACATCACCTTCCCGATCCTCAAGCGCCTCTGCGGGCCGGGGATCGTCGTGACCGAGGAAGAGGCCCTGCGCGCCGTGGGCCTCGCCTTTGAGCGTCTGCGGATCGTCGTCGAGCCCGGCGGCGCGGCGGCCCTTGCGGCGGTCCTCTTTCATCCGGATGCATTCGAAGGCGACGCGGTGATCGCAGTCGCAACAGGCGGCAATGTCGATGCCGATGTCTTTGGCCAGGCCCTGGCGACATTGTCGGCATGACCACAGTCACGACACGCGACGGCACCCGCATCCATGCCCAGAGCGGGGGCCCGCAAGGCGGCCCCGCGATAGTGTTCGCAAACTCGCTCGGCAGCACACTGGAGGTCTGGGACGCGGTCATCCCGCTTCTGCCCCGCGGCTTGCGTATCATCCGCTATGATCTGCGCGGACATGGCCGCTCGGAGGTGCCGGACGGACCCTATAGCATGGGCCAGCTTGTCAGCGATGCCGAAGCCGTCTGCGACGCCTTCGATGTGCGCGACGCTCTCTTTGTTGGCCTGTCGGTCGGCGGGATGATCGCGCAAGGGCTGGCAGTCAAGCGTCCGGATCTGATCCGCGCGATCGTCCTGTCGAACACTGCCGCCAAGATCGGCAATCCGGCCTTTTGGGCCGACCGAATTGCCATGATCCGTGACAAGGGCATGGCAGGGGCTTCGGATGCCGTTTTGCAACGTTGGTTCGGACGCGATTTCTACGGCACTGCCGCCATGGCCCCCGCCAAGGCGATGTTCGAGGCAACGGCGGTCGAAGGCTACTGCGGCGTCTGCGCGGCCATTGCGGGCACGGATTTCTACACACCCACCAGCGGCCTGCGCATCCCGACACTGGGGATTGCGGGAAGCGAGGACGGCTCCACCCCGCCCGATCTGGTGCGCGAGACCGTCGATCTGATCCCCGGGTCGCAATTCGCGCTGATCCGGCGGGCGGGGCATATTCCTTGCGTGGAAAAGCCCGAGGACTACGCAAGGCTGCTGACACAGTTCATCATGGATACGGGGCATCTTGGCGACACCTGAACGCCTGTCACTGTGCCAGCCACGTCCCCTCTTCCCAAACTAAACCGCACGGTTTAACGCTGTTTGGATGAACAAGCGCCTTGCCATTACCTTCATCCTGCTGTCGGTCATGCTCGACAGTATGGGGATCGGGCTGATCATGCCTGTGATGCCCGACCTCATCCAGGAGGTCGAAGGGCAAGGCCTGGGCGCGGCGGCTGTCTGGGGCGGTCTGCTTGCGACGATCTTTGCCGCGATGCAGTTTCTTTTCGGTCCCACCGTCGGAAACCTCTCGGACCGCTACGGGCGCAGGCCGGTGCTGATCATCTCGCTGGTGATCATGGCATTCGACTATGTGCTGATGGCGCTGGCGCATACGATCTGGCTTTTGATCATCGGGCGGATCATCGGCGGGATCACGGCGGCAACGCAATCGACATCGGCGGCCTACATGGCCGATATCTCCAAGCCCGAGGAAAAGGCCGCGAATTTCGGCCTGATCGGCGCGGCATTCGGGGTCGGCTTTGTGTTGGGACCGATGATCGGCGGGGTGTTGGCGGAATATGGCACGCGGGCGCCGTTCTGGGCGGCGGCCTTCCTTGCGGCCGCCAATGCGCTTTTCGGCTACTTCGTATTGCCCGAAACCGTGACCGACAAAATCCGCCGCCCCTTCGAGTGGCGACGCGCGAACCCCTTGGGCGCTTTCAAGAACATCGGCGCGCTGCCTGGCCTGAAGCGGCTGATGCTGATCACCTTTGTCTATACCATCGCCTTTTTCGTCTATCCCGGCGTCTGGGCCTATTTCGGGGCCGAGCGTTTCGGCTGGGGGCCGGGGATGATCGGGCTCTCGCTGGGAATCTTCGGGATCGGCATCGCCATTGTGCAAGGGCTGCTGATCCGCCCGATCCTGAACCGTATCGGAGAACGCAAGGCAGTGATCCTTGGCCTCTCGATCGATGTGGTGGCCTTTGTGGCACTGGGCTTTGTCACAAATGGCTGGGTCGCGTTGGCACTGACACCGCTGACCGCACTGGGATCGATAGCGGGTCCCGCCTTGCAGGGGATCATGTCGCGCACGGCGTCTGACGACCAGCAGGGAGAATTGCAAGGGACCGTCACTTCGATCAACGCCGTGGCAACGATTATCGCCCCGCTGCTGGTGACCCAGACCTTCTGGTATTTCACCGAAGGCACGATCTACCTGCCCGGCGCGCCCTTCCTGCTTTCGGCACTGCTGACCATCGGCTGTATCTTCGTTTTCATGCAGACGCCGCGCCCAAAGCGACCCCGCGCCGCCTAGTGTCGCGTTCAGACTTGCGCAAGCGCTGCGTTCTGCGCAGGGTCGGCCGGAAACACTGAATCAACAGGCCTCTTCCATGTCCCAGATCAAAGCCGCCATCTGCCGTGAATTCGGCGCACCGCTCACCATCGAGACCGTGACCCTTGCCGCACCCGGCACGGGCGAGGTCGAGGTCAAACTCTCTGCCTGCGCCATTTGTCATTCCGACATCACCTATATGGGCGGAGGCTGGGGTGGCGTGCTCCCCGCCGTCTACGGGCACGAAGCCGCCGGCCATGTGACCGCTGTCGGCGACGGCGTGCGCGGTGTTGCTGTGGGTGATCCGGTCGTTGTGACCCTCATCCGGTCCTGCGGCACCTGCCCGTCTTGCGCAGGTGGTCAGCCCGTCGCCTGCGAAAGCGACATGGCCACCAGCCCGATCACCGACGCCTCAGGCGCGCCCGTCCTGCAGGCGATGAACACCGGCGGCTTTGCTGAAAAAGTTGTTGTGAGCCAGTCTCAGGTGGTCAAGCTCAGTGACGGCATCTCGATGGAAGCCGCCTCGCTTCTGGCCTGTGGCGTCATCACTGGCGTGGGCGCTGTCGTGAACGCGGCCGAACTGCGGGCCGGTCAGGATGTGGTCGTGATCGGTGCGGGTGGCGTTGGCCTCAACGCCATTCAGGGCGCCCGCATCGCTGGTGCCCGCCGGATCGTCGCCGTCGACATGAGCGAAGAGAAGCTAGCCATCGCCAAGGAATTCGGCGCAACCGACGGTGTCCTCGGCACGGTCGAGAAACCGTGGCAGGCCGCGAAAGAAGCCATGGGCCGCGGGGCCGATGCGGTATTCGTGACCGTCGGTGCCATCCCCGCCTATGACAACGCCCCCAAATACCTTGCCAACAAGGGCAAGGTGATCATGGTCGGGATGCCGCATTCCGGTGCGATGTCGACCTATGAGCCGGTGATGCTGGCCGCCACAGGGCAAGGCATGGTGGGATCCAAAATGGGCGATGTGGTCATCGCCCGCGACATCCCGTGGATGGTGGATTTGTATGAACAGGGACGTCTGAAGCTGGACGAGCTG
>CAZOMZ010000095.1:0-7065 GCA_964581065.1 uncultured Loktanella sp.
ACCGGCATGCGCCACTTCCGGCACTAGGGACAAAACCAATGCGCCTGATGACATGGACAGCGGTCTGGATCTTCTTTCTTGATCAGGTGATCAAGTTCCATGTGCTGTTCAATGTCTTCGGGTTGCGTTGGACGGATGTCCGCACCGAAACCGGTCAATTGCCCTATCCGCCGCCCGTCGATGTGTTTGAACCCTATCTGCGGCTGACGATGGCGTGGAACCGTGGGGTCAATTTTGGCTTGTTTGCGGATTTCGACATGCGCTGGGTGCTGATCGGTGTGGCCTTCGCGATCTCGATCGCCGTGATCTGGTGGCTGCGCCGCACGGTCCGTAGCAAATGGGTCTATCTGTCGGGCGGTCTGTTGCTGGGCGGCGCGATCGGCAATGTGATCGACCGCCTGCTTTATGGTGCGGTTGCCGATTTCCTGAATATGTCCTGTTGCGGCTTCACAAACCCCTATGCGTTCAATGTTGCTGACATCTCGATCTTTCTGGGGGCCGTCGGACTTGCAATCCTCGCTGACGATGGCAAGAAAGCGGCGTGACGCGGCGCCCACCTTGGGTTAAGACTAGCCGCGGACACCAAAGGGACCGTTGATGCGTAAGCTCGTTTTCTCAGTTCTGACCCTCAGCGCGATGGCGGCCTGTGGCGCGCCTGACCCCGATTTCAGTAACCCTCTGGCGATCGAGGGGGGCGGGCCTGATGCCTCCAGCCTGCGCCTGAACGATCCGCTTGTCATCCCGCCAAGCAACGCTTTGCCGCAACCCACACCGGGTGGCAGCAACCTTGCCGATCCCGGCTAAGGCACGGGCGCACGCCGGTCACCGGCACTCACAACCGCGTATGGCGACTTGATCCGCTAGGTCGATGGCGTAGTTATTGACCCATCGCACCCGAAAACGGATCGCCATGACACGTCTTATTACCGCCCTCGCCCTGATCTTTGCCGCAATCTCTGCAAAAGCCGAGGAAGTGACCACCTACATGCTGGATAACGGCATGGAAGTTGTCGTGATCGAAGACAACCGCGCGCCGGTTGTCGTCCATATGGTCTGGTACAGGGTCGGCTCTGCGGATGAGCCGGAAGGCGTATCAGGCGTTGCCCATTTCCTCGAACATCTGCTTTTCAAGGCAACCGATACATTGGAAGCCGGCGAGTTCTCGGCAACGGTCGCCGCCAATGGCGGCAGCGACAACGCTTTTACCAGCTATGACTACACCGCTTACTTCCAGCGCGTCGCCTCTGACCGGCTGGAGTTGATGATGCGCATGGAAAGCGACCGGATGAACAACATCCGCCTGACCGAAGAAGATATCCTGACCGAAAGGCAGGTCATCATCGAGGAACGCAACCAGCGCACCGAAAACAGCCCCAACGCATTGGCACGCGAACAGTTTGCTGCTGCCCTCTACCAGAACCACCGCTACGGCGTGCCCATCATCGGTTGGCGTCACGAGATGGAGCAGCTGGACATGGACGACGTGCTGGCCTTCTACGACCTTTACTATTCTCCCAACAACGCGGTGCTTGTCGTCGCCGGCGACGTCGTGCCGGAAGATGTGCTGGCGCTGGCCGAACAATACTACGGTGTGATCCCACCCGAGGCACAATTGCCCGAACGCACCCGCCCCGAAGAGCCGCCGCATCGGGCCGAGCGTCGCCTGACCTATGTGGACCCTCGCGTCAGCCAGCCTTACCTGATCCGCAATTACCTTGCCCCCGAACGTGACAGCGGCGCACAGGAAGACGCCGCAGCATTGGTCTATCTGGCAGAATTGCTGGGCGGTTCGCCCTTTACATCGGCACTTGGTCAGGCGTTGCAGTTTGATACGCAAACGGCGATCTGGACCAATGCGTCCTACAGCGGTTCCAGCCTTGATGACACGGTCTTCTCGTTCGCGGTTGTCCCTGCCGAAGGCGTCAGCCTGTCCGAGGCCGAGGCAGCAATGGATCAGGTCATCGCAGACTTTCTGGAGGCCGAGATCGACGCTGAGCGGATGGACAGCATCCGCACGCAGCTGCGCGCCTCGGAAGTTTACGCGCTCGATAACACCGAAGGTCTGGCGCGGCGCTACGGTGCCGCACTGACCCAAGGTTTGACGGTGGAGGATGTGCAGGCCTGGCCCGATGTCCTGCAAGCCGTCACCGAAGAAGACATCAAGGCGGTCGCCGCCAAAGTGCTGGATCGCCGCCAGTCTGTCACCGGATGGGTCGTTGCCAGCCAAGAGGAGGCAAACTGATGCTGCGTTACGTTCTGATCCTTTGCGTTTCCGTCTTTGCCACTACCGCGCGGGCTGAAATCGACATCCAGCAAGTCACTTCGCCCGGCGGCATCAATGCATGGGTTGTCGAAGAACCCTCAATCCCGTTCGTCGCCCTTGAAATCCGGTTTCGTGGCAGCGCCTCGCTTGACCTGCCCGGCAAGCGTGGCGCGACAAATCTGATGACAGCCTTGCTCGAAGAAGGTGCCGCCGGCATGACTGCACAGGAATTCCAGACTGAACGGGAACGCCTTGCTGCCAGTTTCAGCTTTCGTGCGTTTGACGACACGCTGTCAGTCTCGGCCCGTTTTCTGACGGAGAACAAGGAAGAGGCGCTGGAACTGCTGCGCAAGGCGCTGATCGAACCGAACTTTGATCAGGATGCAATCGACCGCGTCCGTGCGCAGGTGCTTTCGGGCATTGCCAGCGACGAGAAGGATCCCAACAGCATTGCCGGATCGGTCTTCAATGCGGCAGCCTTTGGCGATCACCCCTATGGGTCTTCAATTGACGGCACAGTCGAAAGCGTGAACGCCCTGACCCGCGAGGACCTGATTACCGCGCATCGCAACGCGCTGACGCGTGACCAGCTTTATGTTTCCGCCGTGGGCGACACGACAGCCGAAACGATTGGCGCAATTCTGGACACCCTTCTGGGCGATCTTCCTGCCGAAGGTCCGTCTGAACCACCCTATGTGCCCTTCGGTCTGGAAGGCGGCGTGACAGTCGTGGAATTTGAGACCCCGCAGTCGGTTGCGATCTTCGGACACGCGGGCATCAAGCGCGACGACCCGGATTTCTTTGCTGCTTTCGTCATCAACCATGTTCTGGGCGCCGGCGGCTTTGAATCCCGCCTGATGACCGAGGTCCGCGAAAAGCGCGGTTTGACCTATGGCATCGGCACCTATCTGGTGCCCAAGTTCCATGCCGAGATGATGCTGGGCTCGGTCGCGTCATCCAACGAGACAATTGCCGAAGCGATCGAAGTCATCCGTGACGAATGGGCACGCATGGCGAATGAGGGGATGACAGCGGAAGAGTTGGAAGTCGCCAAGACCTACCTGACGGGCGAATACCCCTTGCGTTTCGATGGTAACGCCGAGATCGCCAAGATCATGGTCGGAATGCAGATGGTGGGCTTGCCGCCAGAGTATGTGGTAGACCGCAATGCCTACGTTGAAGCGGTCACGCTTGAGGACGTCAAACGTGTCGCTGCAGAACTCATGGACCCTGATGCACTGCACTTTGTGGTTGTCGGCCAACCGGTCGGGCTGGCCGACTGACGCTGATCACGCGTCGGCGAGCATCTCGTCGATGCGCAGGTAGCAGGCTTCCATCCCGTGCTCCATGCCCGAGGCAAGGACCGCTGCACGCACATCGGCACTCGGCAACGTCATGCGAAGCGTCAGCAGCGTGCCGCCATCGACGGGCGCGAACGTGCTGACGATGTGGTTGTCTGGGGTTGGGTCGGGCAAATGCATGCGTTCGACGTGCTCGATCCGTTTGCCCTCATCAAAGTCGATGTATTCACCGGTGATATAGAAATCGCCACCCTCGCCGTCCGACCATGCGTAGCGGAAGCTGCCGCCTTTGCGATAGTCGTTGATACATTCGGTCATCACCCAGCCTTCTGGTCCGAGCATCCATTGCTGGATCAGGTCGCTGTCCACATGGGCGCGGTAGACATCCTTGGGCGAGGCAGCAAAGCGGCGGGTAAAGACGATGTGCTGCTCGCCTTCGGTGTTGATGGTCAGTTTGGTCATTTCATGTCTCCTCTCGACATCTCGGCGAGGACGCGGTCAAGCCGGTTGTAATTCGCAGTGAACGCTTTGCGCATCATGTTGGCCCACTCCTCCAGTTCTGCAAAACTGTCCTCCACCAAACGACAGGGGCGTTTGTTGCCATCGACGCGTCGCGCGATGAGGCCTGCTTTCTCCAGCACCTTGATGTGCTGTGAAATCGCAGGCTGGGACATCGCAAAGGGCGCGGCAATCTCGTTGACCGTCTTTTCGCCATCCGCCAGAGCCGCGAGAATCGCGAGGCGTGTGGGGTCGGCCAGAGCGGCAAATGTATGAGGATCAAGTTGTTTCATGATTTACTTATATAAGTATTTACTTAAACTGTAAAGCAGTCTCCTCATAGGATAATCCGCTCGCAGAATCGCGACCGGACATGCTAAACCTTGTGGCATGGCCATCGCTGACCCCCAGATAGAGCGCCGACCCGTCATCCGGCAGCTTGATGAGGCCGCAATCAACAGGATTGCGGCGGGCGAAGTGCTGGAAAGACCCGCTTCGGCGGTCAAGGAACTGGTGGAAAACAGCATCGACGCAGGTGCTGGCCGGATCGAAGTGGTGATCGCAGACGGCGGCAAGACACTAATCCGTGTCACCGACGATGGGTGCGGCATGACGCCGGATGACCTGCCGCTGGCGCTGTCACGCCATGCAACGTCAAAGATTGACGGCTCTGACCTGTTGAACATCCGGTCTTTCGGTTTCCGAGGCGAGGCGCTGCCGAGCCTCGGCGCTGTGGGTCGTTTGTCGATCACCTCGCGTGCCGCAGGTGCGGATGCGGCCAATGTCAGCGTCGCCGGGGGGCATCTGCACGCAGTAAAACCCGCAGCCCTTTCCGGTGGCACGGTGATCGAACTGCGTGACATGTTCTACGCCACCCCCGCCCGCCTGAAGTTTCTGCGCACCGACCGTGCCGAGGCTCAGGCCGTCACGGATGTGGTCAAACGCCTTGCCATGGCCGAGCCATTCGTCAGTTTTGTGCTGCGTGACACTTCGGGTGGCGAACCGCGCGTCGTTTTCCGTGCAGACGCCGAAACAGGTGATCTGTTTGAGGCACTGCATGGCAGATTGCGCACAGTGCTGGGCCGGGACTTTGCCGAAAATGCCTTGCGCATCGATGCCGAGCGCGAAGGGTTTCACCTCACCGGCTTTGCGGCCCTGCCGACTTATTCGCGCGGTGCTGCTGTCGCGCAGTATCTTTTCGTCAATGGGCGCCCTGTGCGGGACAAGATGCTTCTGGGTGCCTTGCGCGCGGCCTACATGGATGTGCTCTCGCGCGACCGTCATCCGGTTGCAGCACTTTTCGTTGATTGCGATCCGACACTGGTCGATGTGAATGTGCACCCTGCCAAATCCGAAGTGCGCTTCCGCGATCCGGGCACCGTGCGGGGCCTTTTGATCTCGGCCATCCGGCACGCGTTGGCAGAGGCGGGGCATCGCGCATCTTCAACTGTGGCCAATGCCACTTTGGGTGCGTTCCGCGCGGAACCTGCCCCCACCGCGGATGTGGCGCCGCGCATCTACCAGATGGACCGGCCCAGTTTCAGTGCGCGATCGATGACCTTTCAGGCACAGGCCCCCGGCTTCGCCGAGGCAAAGTCGGCCCGTGTCGAACCGGTTCTGGATGACGCCGAAGACCCCGCCGATTTGCCGCTGGGTGCAGCACGCGCACAGGTGCACGAAAACTACATCATCGCGCAGACAGCGACGGGCATGGTGATCGTCGACCAGCACGCCGCACACGAGCGTCTGGTCTATGAGAAACTGAAGGCGCAGATGGAGAAGAACGGTGTCGCAGCGCAGGCTCTTCTCATTCCCGAGATTGTCGAACTCGCCTCCGACGAAGCCGCACAACTGCTCGAGATCGCCGAGGACCTGTCGCGCCTTGGCCTGACCATCGAACCCTTTGGCGGCGGGGCAATTGCTGTGCGCGAAACACCCGCCATTCTGGGCGAAGTGAACGCCGAGGCGATGATCCGCGATATTCTGGATGAATTGGCCGATCAAGGCGACAGCACCACCGTCAAGGCCAAGATCGAGGCGATCCTGAGCCGCGTCGCATGTCACGGATCGATCCGATCAGGCCGGCGGATGCAGGCGGCGGAAATGAACGCACTCTTGCGCGAGATGGAGGCCACGCCGCTATCTGGCCAGTGTAACCACGGGCGGCCCACCTACGTGGAATTGAAACTTTCCGACATTGAACGACTGTTTGGACGGACATGATCAGCATTGGCTCCTACAATTTCGACCTGAGTGATCCGCTGGTGTTGGCGGCCTTTGTCGGTGCGGTGTTGATGCTGCTTGTGCTGCTTTTGTTGGTCGCAATGGTGCGCCGCGCGGGTCGCTCGGCAGATGCGGTCCAGATGGTGGCAGCGCAGTTGGGCCGCGTTTCACAGGATGTCATGGCGCTGGGTCAGGGTCAGCAGCAACTGGCAGGCAACATCCAGACCGTCAGCGATGCGCAGGCCACCGCGCAGGTGCATGTGGTGCAGACGATGGAAAAACGACTGGCCGACGTGCAGGCCCAGATGTCCGAACGACTGGCCGACAACGCCATGAAATCTGCCCGCGCCTTGGCCGAGATGCAGGAGCGGATGAAAGACACCCTTGCGGGCTCGTCCGAGAAGACCACCAAAAGCCTGACCGAGTTGCAGGAACGCCTTGCCACCATCGACAGGGCGCAGACGAATATCGAAAAGCTTTCGGGCGATGTCCTGAGCCTTCAGGATATCCTGTCCAACAAACAGCGACGCGGTCTCTTCGGGGAGATTCAGCTGACGGATATCGTCTCGAAGGCGCTTCCAAGCGACAGCTATTCTTTGCAGGCGACCCTCTCGAACGGGCGGCGTGCGGACTGTCTTGTGCATCTTCCGAACCCGCCCGGCCCAATCGTGATTGACGCCAAATTCCCGTTCGAGGCCTATGAGGCCTACGCCGCGGCCGACACACCCCAATTGCAGCAGGTGGCGCTGCGCGACCTTGGCAATGCGGTGCGCAAGCACA
>CAZOMZ010000096.1:0-2351 GCA_964581065.1 uncultured Loktanella sp.
AAGTTCCGCGGCCTGGTGATGTCGCAACGCGTGCTGCTGGCCCTGACGCAGGCCGGTGTCAGCCGCGAAGACGCTTACCGTCTGGTGCAGCGCAATGCGATGCGGGTCTGGGAAGAAGGCAAGGACTTCAAGACCGAGCTTCTGGCGGATGCCGACGTGCTGGCCGCGCTTTCGGCCGAAGAGATCGAAGAGAAGTTCGACCTTGGCTATCATACCAAGCACGTCGACACGATCTTTGCGCGCGTCTTTGGAACGCGCGCATAGGTTCTGCAAATGGGGCCTGGCCCATACCGAAAGACGACTTCGGAACGACCGCAGCGCTAGGCTGCGGTGTTCTGGCCTCTGAAATCGGGCCGCAGGACGTTGACGTCATCGGGCTGGCGCTTGGCGGTGATACCGGCAAGCTTGCCCTTCATGGCCACATACTTGCGGTTGTCATGCATGTTCACGTAAGGCTCGCCGATCGGGTAGACAGGATAGCCGATGGTGCGCATCGTCCGTGCAAAGACGGGCGGGCATAGCGCCATGATTTCGGTCGCACCATGCGCCTCGGCCTGACGGCACACACCGTCCAGCAAGAGGCCCAGACACTCTGACCGCTCTTTATGTGTGCCGACCTCGTCGGAAATGACGATCCGGGTCGCTTCCCAGACTGAGGGTGTGACTTCTGCTTCGGGCAAGATGTCCTGAGGGATTCCGATCAACTTGCCGTCCACCGCATCGCGCAGCATGTAGCTGTGGGACCCCCACTGCGCCGTCGTCGCCATTGTCCGCATTCCGCCGACAACCTTCCCGTCTTTCAAGGCGAGCGAGTAGAACGCCTTAGGGTTGTCGTATTGATCCATCTCGACATCATCGTCGTGCGGGATGTCCCAGCCCAGCTGATCAACGAAGAACTGCTTGCGCAGTGCGAGGTAGTCAAAAAAGGCAGTCCCGTACTTGTGCAGGTCTGTCAGGTTAAAGGTGATATTTTCCATGTGCTTCCCTCAGTTTGGTACCAGTACTTCCAGGTGACCCCACTTCCACCCGTCCTGGAGGTATTCCAGTGAAGGAAGCTTAACCATAATCAATCGTTAATGGAAAAAATAACTGAGAGTCCGTGCTAGATTAGGCCATACTGGTTTGCCAAAGCCGCAGCCTGCGAACCGGTTTTTGCGCCAAGTTTGCGTTTGGCATTCTTCAAACGCTGCTTGACCGCCCCTTCACTGACCCCCAGCCGGTAGGCAATTTCCTTGAGGCGCAACCCGTCCTTGACCATGCCAAGCGCCTCAAGTTCGGCGTGCGTCAGATTGGTTGGCGGAGCGGCTTCGTTGTGGCGGCGGCGCAGATAGGCTTGCAGGAGTTTGGTCTCGAGAGACGTGAATTCGCGGTCGGCTCGCGCAAAGGATGCAAAAGACCGCTGCGCATTGGCGCCCGAATCAAACACCGAGACGACAACACCGTACTTCATGCCAAAGTTGTTGGCCTGCGACAGGATCTGGCGCGGGTCCTCGATCTGCAACTCTGACCACCGGCAGGTGCCCACATTGGCATAGGCCCAACGCACGACGGGATCAAAAAGACCGTAGCCGTTGGTTGTATAGTGGTTCACCCACTCCTGCGGGAGTTCGTTGATTTCTTCCATCGGGAAGGCGAAACCGATCCGCAAAGCAATGTAATACCCTGCCGGAGCTAGCTGTCTAATCTCTTCAAGGCCGAGAAGATTTGACATACCTCTCCCTCAACGGTGTCGAACCGAAATAGAACAAAGTCCCTGTCGCATCAATCGTCTTTCGACTATGCTGGCGGATATTAGCGTTTGGATAACGCGTTGGTGTAATAATATATCCCAACTACCGTAAGTTGAGTAACAAATGACAAAAAACGAGAACACTGTCAGCGAAGCACTTGGGCGTCTGCACCAACTCAGTCCGGCTGGATACGCTTTGGGTTTTCATATCCGTATGATGACGCCAACCTATGTGTTCCAGACCTACCCGAAGGCGTGGTTGGATCATTACTCAAGCAACGGGCTGATCATGGTCGACCCGATGGTCGCATGGGGCTTTTCCAACGAAGGCACCGAACGCTGGTCAAACCTGCCCGATGACTCCGGTGTGATGAAGCTGGCGGGGGAATACGGCATGAAATATGGCATTGTCGTTGCGATGACGACCGACAACAGCCGCAGCCTGGGCGGCCTTGCGCGCTCTGACCGTGACTTCACACAGGAAGAAACAGACCAGATTGTCGCTGACACCCGCCTGATCCACGATGCCACAGCCGACGAAGCCAGCCTCGCACCAGAGACTGTGGAACATCTCAAGCGTATGGCCATCATGGTCACGCATCCAGGGTCGTAAACGCTCCGC
>CAZOMZ010000096.1:2451-7057 GCA_964581065.1 uncultured Loktanella sp.
CGCTCCGCAGGAACCGAAAATTTACATATCGTGCCCTAGTGTCGCGCTATGTCGGATCTCGCTTTCAAACCATTGAACCGCCGCCAAAAAGCAGCGGCCGTCGTGCAACTTTTGATTGATTCCGGTGAACGGATCGAGCTCAGCGCACTCCCCGAATCACTTCAATCCGCCCTGACGGACGAGCTGGGAACACTGCGGCGAATCGAACGCGAAACGCTGGAACAGATTGTCGCAGAGTTCACTGAAGAGGTCGAAAGCATCGGCCTGACGGCACCCGGCACACGCGACGGGGCGATCATGGCACTGGCCGACCATCTCAGCCCGCCCTTGGCCGAAAAGCTGCGCCAACAGCTCGCATCTGTGCGCAACGGTGATCACTGGCCAACGATCGCGGCCCTGTCGGATGACCGGCTGGTCGATATTCTGAGCGCGGAAAGCATCGAAATCGGGGCGGTCGCATTGTCGAAAATGCCGGTCGCCAAGGCCGCCGTCGCATTGGCAAAACTGCCCGGTGAAAGGGCGCGGCGCATCACATTCGCGATGTCCAAGACCGCCGATATCGCACCCGACGCCGTCCGGCGGATCGGCGCTGCGCTGGCACAGGACTACGGCAACCCTGCCCCCCGCGCCTTTGACAAAGCGCCCGTGCAACGGCTTGGTGCGATCCTCAACGCCACCCCCACCGATACCCGCGAAGACGTGCTTGCCGGTCTGGATGCCGCCGACCAGCCCTTTGCCACAGACGTGCGCAAGGCGATCTTCACCTTCAAGGACATTGCCCCGCGCGTCAAAGCCACCGACATCCCCAACTGCATCCGCGCCGTCGACGGCGAGGTGCTGGGCACCGCTCTTGCCGCAGCACTCGCCGGTGACGAGGCGCATGTCGCTTCGGCCGAATTCATCCTTGGCAGCCTCTCGCAGCGGATGGCGGGCCAGCTCCGCGAGGACGCGAGCGAACGCGGCAAGGTCAAAAAGGACGCGGCAGAGGCGGCAATGGCCGAAATCACCAAAGCCATCCGCGAGATGGTCGAGGCTGGCGCAATCACGCTGATCGACCCGGACACCCAAGAGGACGACTGACCCGACCCCGCAGGGGACCAGCACGGGCAGAATGTGATTCACCCTGCCTGCGAATTGCACTATCCTGCGGCCATGACAAAAGCAGCTGACACATTCGCGGGGCAACGCTGGCACGATATGGGCGGCACTTTGGCCGGTCCGGTGCCACAGGCCGAACATGATTTCGCGCTTTGGGAAAAGCGCGTCGATGCTTTGCTGGTGATCGCCTCGTCCAAGGGCCATTTCACCGTCGACGGCTTGCGCCGCGTGCTTGAGGACATGGGCGAAGACGCCTTTGAAACCATGACCTACTACGAACGCTGGATCGCCTCGGTGAACCAGAACCTGATCGAGGCAGGTGTCTATACCACCGCCGAGCTTGCCGCCAAAATGTCAAAGGTCGCAGCGCGCGGTGCCACCTATGGGGAAGCCGCCAGTGACTGATCGCACATACATGCGCGTCAGCGCCCATATGCCGCCCGGCCATGTGCGCACGCCCGCTTACCTGCGCGGCAAAACCGGCTGGGTCGAACGCAGGCTTGGCCCCTTTCCCAACCCCGAACAGCTTGCCTATCGCCATGCGGGCGACCGCCTGCCGCTGATGCGCCTGCGCTTCAGCATGGCCGAGGTCTGGGGCCCCGAGGCGGAAAACCCCGACGACACGATCGATGCGGAAATCTACAGCCATTGGCTCGAACCGGTAGAGGCACCCCATGCCCCATGACCATCACGATCACGACCATCTGTCCCCCTCGGGCCACCCCTACCGGCCCGACGACGATCACCCCCTGACCTATTGGCAGCAGATGGAAATCGCAGTCCGCGAGCTTCTGATCGAGAAAGGCGTGACCACCGCCGCCGAGATCAACGCCCAGATCGAGGCGATGGATGCCCGCTCGCCCGCTGACGGGGCCAGGGTTGTCGCCCGTGCATGGACTGATCCCGCATTCCGCGCGGCCCTGCTTGAGGACGCAAGTGCCGCGACGCGTGAGATGGGGTTTGATATCGGCCCGATGCGGCTGATCGCGCTCGAGAATACTGACGATGTGCATAACGTCGTCGTCTGCACCTTATGTTCCTGCTATCCGCGCAACCTGCTGGGTCTGCCGCCCGATTGGTACAAATCCCGCGCCTACCGCGCCCGCACCGTCAAAGAGCCGCGCAAGGTGCTGTCCGAATTCGGGCTGAACCTGCCCGCAGGCACAACGATCCGCGTGCACGACAGCACGGCAGATATGCGCTATGTTGTGATCCCGCGCCGCCCCGAAGGCACCGACGGCATGGATGCCGAGGCGCTGGCAGCACTTGTCACGCGTGACAGCATGATCGGCACCGGCGTGGCCAAGGCGCCCTGAAACCCGTGGCCAGACAAAATTCCAAAGCCGTCGACTGGATGACCGACCGCGCCTTGCGTGTGCTGATCGGGGCATTGCTGCGCAGGCCCTATGAAAAGCGGGTGCCGAACCTTGGCCGGATCACCGAAAAGGTGATCGGCCCGCTGTCGGGTTATACCGCGCGGGCCGAGGCCAATCTGGCGCTGGTCTATCCCGACATGACGGCGGGAGACCGCCGTGCGATGGCCGATGCGGTGGTCGAAAACTTCGGGCGCAGCTTTATGGAGTTCCAGTCCTACCGCGAATTTACAGCCCGCGCCGCGGCCCTTCCCCCGACCGGCCCCGGACTTGCCCATATCGAAGCTGCCGCCGCGGCGGGCAGACCCGTGATCTTTGCCGGCGCGCATTTCGGCAACCCCGAAGCTCCGCGCCATGCCCTGTCCGCCATGGGTTACAAAATCGGCAGTCTCTACCGGCCCATGTCGAACAGCTATTTCAACGAGCTTTACGTGGGCGCTTTGGAATCGCTGGGTGCGCCCTGCTTCCGTCAGGGCCGCGAAGGCACAATGGCCTTCGTCCGCCATCTCAGACGTGGTGGTATGGCGGCACTCTATTTCGATGTTGCAGCCGGAGATGTGCGACTGCCATTCCTGGGACATTCGGCAAAGACCGCCCTGTCCTTGGGCGAAATCGCCCTGCGGATCGACGCGCTTGTGGTGCCCTATTTCGGCATTCGCCAGCCTGACGGCCTGTCCTTTCAGGTCGAGGTGGAAGACCCGATCCCCCACACCACGCCGGAAGAGATGCTAATGGCATTGAATGCACGGCTCGAGGCACAGATCGCCCGCAATCCGGCGCAATGGTTCTGGGTCCACCGTCGCTGGAAAGGCAAACCGACGCCCTAGCGCAGACGCGCGGCTCCGACGATCGCGCCGTGGCCGGTCTGCTGCACCAGCACCACAACCGCATCGTCACCTGTCACAGTCGCCACCACATTCAACGGTGCCCGCCCGTCCCAACGGCCGATCACATCCCAAGCGGTGACGATGTTGGCATATGTAATGGTCCGGCCCGCGTTCTCGCCCCGGCGGATATCGACGGTTGCCCGTGGCATATAACGCACCAATTGCACCGCGTAGTCACCCTGCGGCCCGGCGCCCGCCCGGATCGAGACCTGATCCCCGTTGCGCGACAGCCGCACGTCAAACGGCTGCCCTCGGGCAAGATGCTTTTGCAGCGCGTCCATCACCGGCATGGCCCGCGAACCGACCACATGGTCCTGACCATTAAAGATCATCTGCGGTGTATAGACAGTGGTGGCATTGGCAGCGCGTGCATAGGCATGCTGGCGCTGGGTGTTCTCGGGGCGGCCAAAAATGTCCTTCCAGCCGATATAGTCCCAGTAGTCCACATGCAGGGCCAGCGCGATCACGTCCTCGCGGTCGGCCAGATCATGCATCATCGCATCGGCAGGCGGACAGGAGGAACAGCCCTGCGAGGTATAAAGCTCGACCACGACCGGTCCGTTCTGGGCAAAAGCCTGCGGCGCTTGCACCAGACCGATAAACGAAAGAACTGCGAGAAATGCGCGCATGTCGGGCCTTTGACTGGATTATGTCCCTCAGGTCTAGATAGCTTTGCATGAAATGACCAATCAACCAATTGCGAGTGTTCCGTTAGCAATGTTTCATGTGCTTTTGAGAGTTGATCTCCATTGTGTGCAATAGTATACAGCGCGCAAATCGACCCAGATTCGTGAGGTCTTTCGGCCATCTCCAGACCCGAAGCCCGCATCGCAGACATCCAAGAAAGGGACCATCATGCCAATTACCGTCGGCAAAGATACCGCCAAGACCCGCAAGACCCTGACCGTTGGCGACCAGTCCGTCGCCTATTACTCGATCCCCGCAGCCCAAGCGGCGGGCTTGGGTGATTTCTCCAAGCTGCCTGCTGCGCTGAAAGTGGTGCTTGAGAACCTGCTGCGCTTTGAAGACGGCGGTTTCTCGGTCTCGGTCGACGATATCAAGGCATTCTCGGAATGGGCCGACAAAGGCGGCAAGAACCCCCGTGAAATCGCCTACCGCCCTGCCCGCGTATTGATGCAGGATTTCACCGGCGTGCCTGCGGTGGTCGATATTGCCGCCATGCGTGACGGCATCGTGGCGCTGGGTGGCGAAGCCCAGCAGATCAACCCGCTCAACCCTGTTGATCTG
>CAZOMZ010000097.1:0-7007 GCA_964581065.1 uncultured Loktanella sp.
GACCGCGAGATCGACTATGACGATCACGCCGCCTGTCAGGCTGTGCTGGAAGAATTCACCAGCCGTTATGCCCGTACGGATGAGACCCATGACGAGGCTCTGTTCAACGCAATACCTCAAGAGCGCCGCCGCACCGCACGCGGGATTGAAGTGGGCCAGATTTTCTACTTTGGCACCAAGTATTCTGATGCAATGGGCGCCACCGTCGACGATGGCAAGGGCAACAAGGTGCCCGTGCACATGGGGTCGCACGGGATCGGCGTGTCGCGTCTTCTGGGTGCGATCATCGAGGCCAGCCACGACGACAAGGGGATCATCTGGCCGGAAGGCGTCACGCCGTTCCACTGTGGCATCGTCAACCTGAAATCGGGTGATGCCGAGGCAGATGCGGCTTGCGAAGCGCTCTATGCATCATTGACCGCCTTGGGCCTCGAGCCGCTTTATGACGACCGCGAAGAGCGCGCGGGCGCCAAATTCGGGACAATGGACATGATCGGCCTGCCTTGGCGGATTACGGTCGGTCCGCGTGGTCTCAAGAACGGTGTGGTCGAAGTGACCTCGCGCCGGACGGGTGAGAGCGAGGAAATGCCGCCCGAGCAGGCCGTGGCAAAGATCGCTGCGATCTATGAGGGGATTGCCTAGCAACGGGCCCTCGCACAAGGTTGATGGGGCGGATGCCTCCGGCGGGAGTATTTCCGGCAAAATGATAAGCGGGCCGTCCTTGACCATTGGGGCGGCGCGTTCCACCTTGCGGCGGAGCAGTAAGAGAGCGTTATGGCAGACGTCCGACACACCAGACCCTTCGCCGCCTTCGAATGGATGATCGCCTGGCGCTATATCCGCGCCAAGCGCGCCGAGGGTGGTGTCAGTGTGATGACATGGATCAGTCTGGTCGGTGTCACGCTGGCGGTTTTTGCGCTGATTGCGACGCTGGCTGTGCGGTCGGGCTTTCGCGCGGAGTTCATTGATACGATTGCTGGCGCCAATGCCCATGTAAGTGTCGTCATGCCGCGCGGGGTCATCGAGGATTTCGAAGGCACTGCCGAACGCGTCCGCGCCGTCGCAGGCGTTCAGTCCGTGGCACCCCTGATCCGCGCGCAGGCGATGGCCTCGGGCAATGGACGGATCGGGCTGGCGGATATTTACGGCATCCGGCTGGAGGACCTGAAAACCTCTGATGCGATTGTGGATAGCGAGCGCACGGTCGGCAATATCGACGACCTGCCGAACGGGATCGCCATCGGCTCGGCTTTGGCATCGAACCTCGGGCTGACGATCGGGGACCGGATCGAGCTGACGACGCGCGCGGGCGCGGCGACGCCCATGGGCCAAAGCACCCGCCGGAATGCCTATGAGGTGGTCTATATCTTTTCCACGGGCCGCTTCCAGATCGACGAGGTGCGGGTCTATCTGCCTTTCGACGAGGCCCAGTTCATTCTGGGCCGTGACGGTGTCGCTGACGAGCTGGCGATCATTCTGGATGATCTGAACCAGTCCGAAGTCCTCAAACAACAGATCGCCAATGCCGCAGGACCCGGCATGTGGGCCTATAGCTGGCAGGACCGCGTGGGGCGGTTCCTGCGGGCGCTGACGATCGAGGACAATGTGATGTTCATCATCCTGTCGATCCTTGTTCTGGTCGCATCGATGAACATCATCAGCGGATTGATCATGCTGGTGAAGAACAAGGGCCGCGATGTGGGCATCCTGCGCACGATGGGGCTGACCGAAGGGTCGATCCTGCGTGTGTTCTTTATCTGCGGGGCCGGGATCGGGACGATTGGCACGGCCTTGGGTGTGGTGTTGGGTTGTCTTTTTGCAATCTACATCGACACCATCTTCAGCGCGGTCAATTTCATTGCCGGTGGCGGGGTCTGGGATCCTTCGATCAGGGGGATCTACAATGTCCCTGCCGAGTTGCGGCTGCAGGATGTGCTCAAGGCTGTCTCGCTGTCGCTGGGTCTGTCGTGGATCATCACGATTTTTCCGGCCCGCCGTGCTGCGCGGATGAACCCCGTGGAGGCGTTGCGCTATGAGTAAGCCTGTGCTGCAACTGCGTGACCTGCACAAGAGTTACAACCACGGCAAGCCCAATGAGGTGCGTGTCCTGCAAGGCGTTACGCTGGATGTGGCCCCGGGCGAAGTGGTGGCGCTGGTGGCGCCTTCGGGTGCGGGCAAATCGACCTTGCTGCATATTGCGGGCCTGCTGGATACGCCGGATCAGGGCGAGGTGAAGATCGCAGGCGAGGCCATGGCGGGCCTGTCGGACCGCAGGCGGACGGGTGTGCGCCGTGGCACCGTCGGCTTTATCTACCAGTTCCATCACCTGCTGCCCGAGTTCACCGCGCTGGAGAACATCGTGCTGCCGCAACTGGCGAACGGCGTAAGCCGCGCGGATGCGGGGGCGCGCGCGATGGAACTCTTATCGCGCGTTGGCGTGGGTGCGCGCGCCGCGCATCGGCCCGCGGCCCTCTCGGGCGGTGAACAACAGCGCGTCGCTTTCTGTCGTGCATTGGCCAATGAGCCCAGCCTCTTGCTGGCGGATGAGCCGACAGGGAACCTTGACCCCGAAACATCCGACCGTGTCTTTGCGGCACTGATGGACCTTGTGCGCGGCACCGGCCTTGCGGCGGTGATCGCAACCCACAACCTTGATCTGGCGGCACGGATGGATCGTCAGTTGCGCCTGAACGCCGGTCAATTGGAGGCCTTATGAGAGTATCTGTTACCGAAATCGAAGCGAAATCACATGCAGCATTGGTTGCACATGGTGCCGGCGAAACGCAGGCCGCAGCCGTGGCCAAGGCTGTCGCACGGGCCGAGGCTTTGGGCAATGTGATCTGTGGTCTCTATTACCTCGAAAGCTATTGCACGCAGTTGCAGTCGGGCCGCGTCAACGGAACGGTCACACCGGAGGTGAGCCGTCCGCGCCCCAGCGCTGTGCTGGCGGATGCCAAGTTCGGTTTTGCCCAGCCTGCCTTCGCGGCGGCCCTGCCCGAGGCAGTGGCGGCGGCGTTGGAAAACGGCGTGGCCACACTTGCCGTGGCTCATGCCCATACCTGCACCTCACTGGGGTATTTCACCGAGCAGATCGCGGCGGCGGGGCTGATCGGGATCGGCTTTACCAATGCCTCTCCGATTGTTGCCCCACCGGGCGGCAACAAGGCCGTCATTGGAACAAACCCGATTGCCATGACCGTGCCGGGCGAAGATGGCCCTCTGATGCATTTCGATTTCTCGACCTCTGCTGTGGCGTTGGGCAAGATCACCATGGCCAAAGCGGCAGGCGAGCGCATTCCTTTGGGGTGGGCGGTCGATGCCGAGGGGCAGCCGACGACCGATCCCGAAGCGGCGCTCAAGGGGGCGCTGGTCAGTGCGGGTGGCTACAAGGGCTGGGGGTTTGGCCTGATGGCCGAGATGCTGGCAGCAGGGATGACCGGATCGGTCAATTCGCTGGATGTATCCGGGTTGAAGGTTGCGGAAGGCAAGCCGCATGATCTCGGCCAGTTCTACATCCTGATGGACCCCGGCACCTATCACGACGGCTTTGCCGACCGCTTTGCCCGCGTGGCCGAGGCTGTCGCCGCTCAGGAGGGTGCCCGCATTCCGGGCGCGGACCGGCATGCGATGACAGAGGTCGATGTGCCTGATGCGCTTTGGGCGTTGGTGGAAAAGCTCGCATCCTGATCAGGATCAATTGCCAGTCTGCCAACCGGTGTTATGCTGAGAAAAACAGGAGGCAATCGATATGCGTTATCTGGCTATTCTGGCAGTGCTCGGGCTGGCTGCCTGCGTCGAGGAACCGATCGACGGGCGAACCGCCTATCTGGAGAATTGTGCCTCATGTCATGGGGATGACGGCACGGGCGACGGGCCGATGGCGCGCGCTCTGACGACGGCGCCACCGGATCTGACCATGATTGCGGCGCGCAATGGCGGTGTATTCCCCACCAATCAGGTGATGAGCACCATCGATGGTCTGGACCGTGGAGAACACTTCAGTGCCGCCATGCCCGAGTTCGGTGCGGGCGACATGGGAGCGACCGTGATCGTCGAGGAAGACGGGCTGGGCACACCGGTGCCGATGCAGCTTTTGCTTCTGGCCGAATATCTGGAAAGCATCCAGCAGTAACACGCTGCCTGACATTCGCGTGAGATTTGGTGTCGTCCCCTGCGCGGGGCGCGCGCTTTGGGGTATGGATCGGCAACCGAGACATGCGGAGTTGCCCTATGCGCCTGATCACTGCTGCCCTGATTACCCTGATTGCCACCGGCGCCGCCGCTGGTCCCGTCAGCTTTGCCAATGGCTGGCAGGAGCAGCGGCTGTCGCTGTTCAGCTCGAATGACTACAGTTTTGGCCAGAACCTCGGGCTGGTGTCGGAGGGGTCGGTCTCGATTGCTTGGACGCGGGTGGCACGCGACAAATGGGGGTCAAGCGGCGCATCGTGGACGTGGACGGTGGACCAGTCTGTGCCGCCAACGGACCTGAGCCTGAAGGGCGGGGACGATAGGAATATCTCGCTTTATTTCGTCTTTGTGCCCGAGGCGCTGGCGCCGTCACTTGAAGGCGCCAATATCCGTGCGCTTTTGGGAAATGATGACGTGCGGATCATGCAATATGCCTTTGGCGGCAACCACGCGCGCGGGCAGGTGATCCGCTCGCCCTATGGTCCGCCGGGGCAGGGGGTGACGATTGCCCTGCGGCAGGCCGGCACGGGATCTTTCAATGAAAGCGTGGACCTGGCGGCGGATTATGCCCGCGCCTTTGGCGGCGAGAAGGGTGCGCTGGTCGGTCTGGCTGTCTCGGGCGACAGCGACGACACCGATAGCGTGATCCGCGCAGCGCTGGGCAATCTGGTCCTGCGCTAGCGGTTGACATGCATCAAGGCGGTTGGTCGCACCTCCCGCTAGCCTGATCCCAGCAAGCATGGAGGTGGGCTGATGCGGACTATTCCAATTCTGATCATCATGGCGCTGGGCACACCCGCAGTCGCGCAGGATGTGGCACAGGGCGAGGCGCTTTTCGGGTTCTATTGCGCGACATGTCACGGCAATAGTGCTGTCGGCAACGGGCCGATGTCGCCCTCGCTGGTGGTGGCTCCTGCGGACCTGACGGCCCTTGCGGCGGGCAATGGCGGGGTGTTTCCGACCGAGCGGGTGATCATGCGGATCGACGGGCGCGACCCTCTGGTCAGCCACGGCAGCATGATGCCGGTTTACGGTGATTTCTTTGAAGGAAATGAAGTTGTTACCAAATCCGAGACAGGCCAGCCCGTGCTGACTTCGCAACCGATTGTCGACCTACTCGCCTACCTGCAAACCCTGCAGCAGGAGTGAGGCGTAGTCCGTCTGCGGCACGGTGCCCGCGATCTCGAGGATCAGCTTGCGGCGCACGGCATCCGTGAACTCTGACCCTTCGCCGGCGGGCATGACAAAGGCCATGGGGCCGCCGATGATATTCTCTTCATAAAGCCGTGGCAGGTCCATGGCGGAGGCGCGCCCGTCGCGTAAGATCGGCAGGGCGTTGATGGTGATGTTATTGGCCACGACCTGATCGCGGGCCTCGGTGATCGGTGGCCCGTAGCTATTGCCGAGCGTGTCGCCGGAAAAGTCGATCACGCGGCGGAAGCCTCTGATATCGTTGGTCTCTATCGCCTCCATCCCGAAGAGCAGGGCAGAGCCGATGGCATTGCGCCCGAAAGCCTGACGCGGCGGGCCGACCAGTGCTTCGGCAAAGCGGGTGGCACTGTCCATATCGGCGATGATGGTCCAATCGACAACCACGGCCTGATTGCTGGCCCACTCGACATAGGTCACGGCGATGGAGCCGTAGAGCGTGTTTTCAATGGCCGCGACGACCGCCGGATCGGTGATGGCTGCGGCGTAGGAGAGGCGCTGGAAGAGCAGTTCGTCCTGATCGATGGACCCAGAGGCATCGGCGAGCAGCACCAGTTCGAGGTCGGTCTCGATCTCTTGCGCCGCGAGGGGCGTTGCGAGGGTGAGGGCGAGGATGACGTGGCGCATGCGGGTGAGATAGGGCGCATGGTGGGGCTGGGAAGGGTTTGGTGGCGAATCGGGGTTAACGCCAGCGTTTGTTGGGGTTTCGGGCTGCGGCACCGCGTCGGCATAACGTCGGCATTGCGTCGGCGTTTCGGGGTGGTTTGGCGGGGGTAGCGCGGCGTGCGGTGGGGTGAGCGGCGATTAAGAAACGCGCCAGTGGCGCGTTTGCGCTGCGAACGGGCGGAGCCCAAGCGGGGTGGTAAGGGTGGTGCGGTGGGTCACTGCTTTTGCCGCTGGTCTGTGCGGCGGATGGTGGAGCCTCCGGCGGGAGTATTTTTGGCAAAATGATGAGGTGGGGAGAGCGGCTTTGAGGAAACGGCCCGAGAAATCGTTTTGCCGTGAAAGGGGCGTGGTCGCACCGGTGCCTGAGGAACGGACGCAACCTTTGCCTATGCGTTTCCCCGATGGCCCGATCAGAGCCGTCCTCTTGCCCTCCGTGGTTCCCGAAGGAAGAGCGCGGGGGGACGTTTGTGCCATCCGCTTCAATGGGTCCCGGCATCGGAGCTTGCGTCTGGCCACGGGCTGCGTGCGGCGAGCTGTGTGACCCACTGATCAGCGATTGCTTGCAGCCTTTGCCGTGTCTGCCAGTCAGCGGCGGTGATTTGCCTTTTGAGCCTGACCGAGACGATTTGCGGCTTGTCGCGAAATCCGGGGGCGAAGAGAGCTTCGGGAACCATGCGTCGGGCGAATGTCACCTCGCAATCGCATAGTGGAAGGGTTGGATGCGGGGCGATCGCCGTGAAGCGCACCTCGACTTGTGACGGGTTGTCTTTGGTCATTCTTTCTTGTGCGCATTGGGGGTTAAGTATGTGTGAAGTGCCGGGCATTGTTTGCGTTGGTTTTGATGACGCAGACCCTCTCATGTGCTTGGCGAGGGCGGTGGTTGTTGGTGCGACCGTGCCAGGGTCTCAAGGTGGCGTGGGCGTGTCGGGGTGAACCCCGACCTA
>CAZOMZ010000098.1:0-7000 GCA_964581065.1 uncultured Loktanella sp.
CGCCTTCCTTCACGCGGTAGGATGGGATGTTCACGCGCTTGCCGTTCACGAGCACGTGGCCGTGGTTCACGAACTGACGGGCCGCGAAAACGGTTGGCACGAACTTGGCGCGGTACACTACAGCGTCCAGACGGCGCTCGAGCAGACCGATGAGGTTTTCACCGGTGTCGCCCTTGACACGCTCGGCTTCGGCGTAGATGCGGCGGAACTGCTTTTCGGTCAGGTCGCCGTAGTAGCCCTTGAGCTTCTGCTTGGCGCGCAGCTGCAGGCCAAAGTCAGACATCTTGCCCTTGCGGCGCTGGCCGTGCTGGCCCGGGCCGTATTCACGACGGTTGACGGGGGATTTCGGACGACCCCAGATGTTTTCACCCATCCGGCGGTCAATTTTGTACTTGGCAGCGGTGCGTTTGGTCACGGCTGATCTCCTTCTGCATGTTACGAAGGGCGTTGTCCTTTCTCCGGATTTTGCCAGAGCGACAGGGCTCCGCTTGCGCGGTCCACCAACACCAATGAATGCGCGGCTTATACGCAGGATTCGCGGGGTGTCAACGCCCCCTCTCCCGCGGCTTTGCCATTGCGCTGGCGCGCAAAACCATGAGAGTGCGCCACATGCAAGACCAGCCTGCCAATACCTTTCATTTCGTTGCCGCTTTCCTGACCGGAGGGCTCTTGTCGCTGATGGTGCTTTTCAACGGCACGCTGGCCACCTATGGCTCGCTTTTCTTTGCCTCATGGGTCCCGCATCTGACGGGAACGGTAGCGGCACTGGTGTTTCTGGCCGTCATGCGTCCCAAGCGGACGAGCACGGTCCGCCCACCCCTCTGGGTCTATCTGGGCGGTGTTTCTGGGGCGATCACGGTCATGCTGACCTCGGCGACGCTGAACAGCGCGCTGGCGCTGTCGGGGACCATTGCGCTCGGGCTGGCGGGGCAGATGGTCTTCAGCCTGTTTGCCGATATGCGCGGGCTCTTTGGCCTGCCGCAGCGGCTCCCTGTTTCGCGCGACTATGTGGCGGTCGCTTTGGTCATCGGCGGCAGCCTGATCCTGATCTTCTTCGGGGGTGCCGCATGATCTTCTATGCCGCTCTTGCCATTCTGGCCGGCGTCCTTGTCTCGCTCTCCCGCCAGATCAACGGGCGGCTGGCGCTATCCACGTCTGCGATGGAGTCATCTTTCTGGAACCACATCGTCGGGCTGGTCTTTATCACGCTTGTCGCCTTGCCAGTCGGGGGGCTCTTCGCCGAAGACCCGCTCGCCTCACCATGGTGGGCCTACTTGGGCGGCACGGTGGGCGTGATCTTTATCGCTATGGGCAGCTGGCTGATCCAGCGGATCGGGGCCGCACAGACCGCGCTGATGATCATCGCGGGGCAGATGGTCTCGGGCGTGGTGCTGGATGTGGCGATGGGCGCGCCCGGAAACCTCTGGGCGCGAGTATTCGGCGTCGGGCTGATCCTTGCGGGAATGGTTGTGGCGCAGACGGGCCGGAAACGGACCTGATCAGACCGAGGCTGTCAGACCACCGTCCACACGAATATTCTGCCCTGTCACATAGCTGGATGCGTCTGACGCAAGGAACGCCACGACGTTGGACAACTCTTCGACCCGCGCATAGCGACCTGCGGGAATGCGGGCCACACGATCAGGCTTTTCGGGCAGACTGTCGATAAACCCCGGCAAGACGTTGTTCATCCGCAGACCTTTGGCAGCGAACTTGTTTGTCCAAAGCTTGGTATATCCGGCCAAGGCGGCGCGAAAGACAGCCGAGGTCGGAAAGTCGGCGTCAGGCTCGAATGCGGCAAAGGTCGAGATGTTGACAATCGCGCCCTTCCCCTGCTGCTCCATGATCGGTTGTACCAGCCGGACCATCCGCACCACGTTCAGCATGTAGTAATCAAGGCCGAGGTGCCAATCGTCATCGCTGATCTGGTCGACCGGCCCCTTTGGCCCGTGTCCTGTGCAGTTGATCACGGCATCGATCCGTCCGAAACGGTCCATCGCCGCCGCAACGAAGGCCTCAAGATCAGCGACGACAAGGTTTGATCCGGTAAAGCCGAGGCCGCCGAGTGCCTTTCCCAAAGCCTCGCCCTTGCCTGACGAGGACATGATCGCCACGTCCCACCCGTCAGTGGCGAGCTTGCGCGCGGCATCCGCCCCGATCCCCGAGCCGCCGCCGACGATCAATGCAACTTGCTTGCTCATGTCTTCTTCCGATCATCCACGACGCCAAGGCTCGCCACACCCGAATTTCCCAGTTCCACTGTCGCAAAAGGCCCACCGATGCAGAGGTTCGCCAAATCCTTGTTGTCCAGCGGCGGGGTATCCGCAAACACCTCTTTCGCGAAAACCTCGGCGTTGTCCTTGGGCCGATAGCCCAGATGCCCCGCCTTGGCGTTATCGACCACCGCGCGGTCGTTGTTCGAAATGCCGTAGACGACAGTGAACCCCACAACCGGGCTGTCGATCGACCGCTCCACCAGATGGATCAGGTCGTCATAGGACAGCCACGTCCCGATGCTGCGTGCGTTGGTCGCCTGCGCGCAGGAAAAGATACGCATGCAGACGCTCTCGATCCCGCGTTTGTCCCAGTAGAGGCTGGCCAGATCCTCGGCAAAGCACTTGGCGAGACCATAGTAGGTGTCAGGGCGATGCGGGGCATCCAGCCCGATGGTGTCGGTCTTGAGGTGCATCCCCACTGCGTGCACGGAACTGGCATAGACCACGCGCTTCACACCATGGCGATAGGCGGCCTCCCAGACGTTATAGGCACCGATGATGTTGGATTGCAGGATGTTGTCCCAAGGGGCTTCATCCCCGATGGCACCGAAATGGACCACCATATCCGCCCCTGCAATGACCTCCATCATGGCATCAAGGCTGGCAAGGTCGGCCTTCATATAGCTTTCGCCCTCGTAGAGCGTGCCGATGTCGTCAACGATATCGGTCGAGACCAGCTCGTCACACATCTTGCTCAGCGGTTCGCGCAGGTAAGACCCCAGACGCCCCGCAGCCCCTGTCAGCACCAGTTTCTTCATCGCTTAGTCCTTTCCCATCGCTTTGCGCATCTTGGCGGCAAGCGCGTCAGCCCCTTTCGCCAGTACATCTGAATCGAGCCCGCATGCCACGAAGTCGAACCCTTCTTCCAGCAGGCTTGCCGCGTGATCGGGGTTGGTCGAGAGCGTGCCGGTGCGGATCCCTTTGGCCCGCAGTTTGGCGGCAGTCTCGCGGATCAGATCCCAGACGGGCGTCGTATCGGCAGCACCCAAAAGGCCCATGTCAGCCCCGATATCGGCAGGGCCGAAGAAGACACCGTCGACGCCTTCGACCGCTGCCATCTCATGCGAGATCGACACGGCGTGTTGTGTCTCGGCCTGAATGATCACGCCGATATTGGCGTTGGCCTGCCGGTGATAGTCCTTGATGCGCCCGAACTGCGTGGCGCGGATCGAACCGGCGACGCCGCGGATGCCCTCTGGCGGATAGCGGGTCGCGGCGACGGCGGCTTGTGCTTCTTCCACCGACTGCACCATCGGGAACAGCAGGTTCTGCGCGCCGCTGTCGAGCAGCCGCTTGACCATCACAAAGTCATTCCACGGCGGGCGCACAATGGCCGATGACCCGTGCGGCGCGATGGCCTGCAACTGTCCCACCACGGTCGAAACCTCGGTCGGGGCGTGCTCCATATCGACCAGCAACCAATCGAAGCCAGAGGAGGCCACAACCTCGGTCGACAGGTTATTGGCAAGGCTGACCCAGAAACCCGACTGCTGGCGGCCAGCGCGCAGGTTCTCAAGGAACGTATTGGGGGGCATCTTCATATGACTGCTTTCTCTACAAAGGGTTCGCCTTTTTCGATCCGCGCATAACCGAAGGGCGACAGATCAAGGGCTCGGTATTCACCATAGGTGATCCATTCCGCAACACCACGGCCCATCGCGGGCGACTGCTGGAACCCGTGACCGGAAAAACCGTTCACGAAGATGAAATTGTCGATCTGGGTGTGCGGACCAATAATCGCATTCTGGTCAAATGCATTGTAGGCATAATGTCCGGCCCATGAATTGCGCAGGCGGATCGCTTCGAACTGCGGGATGCGTGTCGCGAGGACTGGCCAGACCTTGTCCTCCCAGATGCTGTGGTCCTGAACGAAATCGTCGTAGTCGACGGCGGGGTCCTCGTCAGGCGGGCAACCGGCAAGGTAGTAGGTGCCATCTGTGCGCATATGAACGCCCGACGGGTCAATGGTCAGCGGCAGGTCGCGGTCAAGCGGCTTTTCAGCCTCGAAGATAAACGTATATCGCTTGCGTGGCTCGACGGGGATCTCGATGCCCGCCATGCGGCTTGTCAGCACGGCGCGCGGCCCCGAGGCATTCACAACAGTGCCGCAGCTGATCACCTCGCCTGATTGCAGGATCACGCTTTCGACCTTGGTTCCGGCGGCGTTGCGGTTCATGGCGATGACCTCATTGTGCAGGTATTCCACGCCGCGTTCTTTGGCCGAACGTTTCCACCAGTCAAAAAGGGTGTTGCCGTCAAAATACCCTTCATCAATCAGGTTGTGATTGCCCGCGATGATGCCGTCGAGATTGTAGAACGGATAGGCCGCCGCAATCTCGTCGCGGGACATATGCTTGGTGCCTGCACCGCAGGCGGCCTGCACCTCTTGCGCCTCGCGGAGCGAGGCCGCGAATTCCGGCGTATCGGCCAGATACATATAGCCGTAGCTTTGCAGCGCCAGATGCGGCACGCGCGGGTCGCCGCCCATGTAATCCCTGAAATTCTTGACGAAATCGGCAGCAAACTGCGAGATGCGGATATTGATCGGGGCGCTGAACTGCTGGCGCATGCAGGAATTGGTATGCGCGGTCGAAGTCCACTCGTAGGTCGGGTCGCGCTCGACAACCAGAATACGCCCGTCAAAACCGGGGGTGTCGGTCAGAAACCAAGCAACGGCCGAGCCATACATGGCCCCGCCCACGATCACGACATCATAACTGTCATATTTGGGTGCCTGCATCAGGTGGTCTCTCCCCGTTGAACGGCCGCAGCAACGGCGGCAATCTCCTCCGCGCTGAGGCCATAGTCCTCTGCCGCAGCTTTGGCGGAAATAAGCCCACGCGCAAGGTCACGTTTGACCAAGGCAGGGTCGCGGTCCGCAGGGTCGCCGTAGCCCGCGCCGCCGGGCAGTCCGAGGACAACACGCCGCCCTTCGGAGACAAATTGCTTGCCCTTGCCTTGCATCGGTGTGCCGTCATCTTGGCGGATCGTGGTCGGTCCGCCGTCCTTGCCGCCCTGTCGCCCGCGCGCGGGGTGGTGCACGCGGTCGAACATGGCGGAAAAGTCGAACTCGTGGCCTGCAGTCGCGCCAACTTCCATGTATTGCCCAAGGCCACCACGCATGGCACCAGCACCGCCGCTGTCGGGGCGCAACTCCTTGCGCCAGATGATCACGGGGCCGGTGTGCTCGGTCGCCTCGACCGGCATGGTCATCACACCCGAGGGGAAGGCCGTGGCGTTCAGACCGTCGACGCCGGGTCGCGCACCCGCACCGCCCGAGTTGAAAGCCAACACCTCGGCCCGCCGCCCCTTGCCGTGGACCGTGGGACGGAGCGAGACCTGAAAGTTGCAGAGACACCCCGCACCTTCGGCAGGCACCGTCGCGGGCAGAATCTTGTCCAGCGCGTCATAGACCGTGTCGGGGATCATATGTCCGATCACGTGGCGCAGGGCGACGGGCGCGGGATGCACCGCGTTGACGATGCTGCCTTCGGGTGCGGTGATGCGGAAGGGTTCAAGCGAGGCCGCGTTATTAGGGATTTCCGGCGCAATCGCACATTTCAGAGCATAGCACGCGTAGGCCTTGGTATAGACCAGCGGCACGTTGATGCCCTTTTTGTCGATGCCGGAGGTGCCCGCGAAATCGCAGAGCAGGTGATCCTTTTCGATGCTCAGCCGGACCTTGAGGTCAATCGGGGTGGCAAAGCCGTCGATCCGCATCGCGCCCTCGGCAGTGGCACGCGGCAGGGCCGCGATCCTCTCCAACGTCGCGCGGCGGGAATTGTCGAGGATGAAATCGCCGATGCCTTCCAGATCGTCGAGGGCGAATTCCTCCATCATCTCGGTCAGGCGGCGGTGGCCGATCTCGTTGCAGGTGGCCAGCGCGTAGATATCGCCCACCACCTGATCGGGCTCGCGCACATTGCCGCGCACGATACGGATCAGGGTCTCGTCCACGCGGCCCTGATCGGCGAATTTCATGATGGGGATATGGAGCCCCTCTTCGTAGACGCTTGCCGCATCCGCGCCAAAGCCGCGCCCGCCGATATCGACCACATGGGCGGTGCAGGCGAAGAAACCGACATGGCGGCCCTTATGGAACGAGGGGCTGACCACAGTGATGTCGTGCAGATGGCCCGTGCCCTCCCACGGGTCATTGGTGATGTAGACGTCGGCCTCGCGGATGTTCTCGGCCCCGATACGGCGGATGAAATGCGGGACGGCGTCGGCCATGGCGTTCACGTGACCGGGGGTACCTGTGACAGCCTGGGCGAGCATCTGGCCTGCGGCGTTATAGACACCTGCCGACAGGTCGCCTGCCTCGCGGACGGAGGTGGAAAAGGCGGTGCGGACCAGCGCCTGCGCCTGTTCCTCGACCACGGAAATCAGGCGGTTCCACATGACCTGATAGGCAACGCTGCTCATGGGGTGACCTCCGTGATGTCGATGGTGCCGTCGGGGCGGGCGATGGCCGTCCGGCTGGCGGGAACGACGATGGTGGTTTCATCCTCGGTGATCAGCGCGGGGCCAAGGGTGGTATCGCCTGCGGCAAGGCTGCTGCGCGCAACCACGGCTGCATTGGTGAGGGTTTCCGAGACCGGATCGAACAGCGGCCGCGTGGTCTCGCGCGGGGCCTCGTTGCCTGCGGGCGTGTCACCCAAGGGGGTCGCGGCGGCAGCTTCGGTCGTGGCATTCACGGCCCAGACAGTGATCTCGATATCCAT
>CAZOMZ010000099.1:0-6787 GCA_964581065.1 uncultured Loktanella sp.
GCCGGTGCGGATGCGGCGCTGGTCGTCACGCCCTATTACAACAAGCCGACCCAGCGCGGGCTGATTGCCCATTTCACCGCCGCCGCTGACTGTGGCCTGCCGATCATCATCTACAACATCCCGCCCCGCTCTGTCATCGACATGACGCCCGAGACCATGGGCGAGTTGGCCAAGCACGAGATGATCATCGGCGTCAAAGATGCGACGGCCGATCTCTCGCGCGTGCCGGCAACCCGCCTGACCTGCGGTCCTGACTTCATCCAGCTGTCGGGTGAGGATGCAACGGCACTCGGCTATAACGCGCATGGTGGGCAAGGCTGCATTTCCGTCACCGCCAACATCGCCCCCAAGCTGCTGGCCGAATTCCAGACAACCACGCTGAATGGTGATTTCGCGACAGCCCTGACCCAACTGGACCGCCTGATGCCACTGCATCAGGCCGTCTTTACCGAACCGGGCGTGGCAGGTGCAAAATACGGGATGTCCCTCCTGGGTCTTTGCAGCGACGAGGTCCGCTCGCCCCTGACCACCCTGACCGACGCCACCAAGGAAAAAATCCGCAAGGCGATGGTCCACGCAGGACTGCTGAACTAAACGAAAAAGGCGGGCATCAGGGCCCGCCTTTCTTCTTTAGACGCTGGCGCCGACCTTCACCGGCTTGAACCAGACATTGTTCAACCGCCACAGTCCGAAGGCCAGAGGGATCGCGACCAATCCACCGATCACATAAGCCAGCGGCTCGTCGTAGAAGGTTTCAAACATCTGGGTATAGGCATGGATGCCGGCAAAGGTCATGCCTGCATTGAACAGCCCGCGCTGGTTCTTCAGGGCCGCCCAGACAATCAGACCGGCCAGCACCACGGCCCAGAGGATCGCATAGACGTGTTCACTGATCACGATTGCCTGCGCCTCGAAGGCATCGATGGCCTTGCGGTATGCCTCCCAATCGCCGCTGAACTGCGAACGGTCCGCCTGCGGCCCCCAGATATGGCTGCCGATCACATCGCCCCAGAGACTGCCAACGAGCGCGCAGAGGTTGGCGACGATAAAGGCCATGATCAGCAGGATGCCCGCCTGACGTTTGACCATCGTGTTGCCGTGGCGGATAGCCCAGAAACAAGCCCCCATCAGGGCAGCCATCTGCAGGATGCTCAGCGTCGATTCAGGGGAATAGAACACGTAGGCGGCATGGAAATAGAATGTGCCGGTATCCAGCATCTGCGCGAAAGGCACGATCGCGAGGGCCGTGATAAAGCGGATATCCAGCAATGCGCCCAGCGCAACAAAGACCGCGGCTGTATAGAGGTTGATGAATGGCATCGGCCAGCCCGCCAGATCGAACTGATGCGCCGCCAGATAGACACCGACCAGATGCATCGCCATGCCCATCAAGAGCGCCGCCCCGTAGGCAAAACGCAATCGCGCAAAGCCCTTGATGTAGCGCCATGCGAACATCGCCGAAATGCCCGCACCCAGCAGCAACAGCCAGAGACCTGCGGTGTCCTGTAACTTGTCGGCAATCTCGATCCCGCTGCCTGCGATCAGCATGCCTGCCCCGATCACGGCGCTGGCGTTGCCGAACATCCGGTAGAGCGCGTCGGCATAGCGCAGGATCAAAAGCCCCCCGCCCAGAAACAGGCCGCCGCAAATGGCGACGCTCATCGGCGTCCCCAGATAGAAGACCAGTCCGAATGTGGCGGCCAGAATACCTCCGATCAGCAGCGAATTGACGCAAAGCGCCACCATCGCTGCCCTCGCGCGGGATTTGATTTCGTCAGCCTGTTGGTCGTTGATGATACCATCGGCGATCAGCTGGTCGGTTTCTGCGACGTAGTACATAGGTGACTCCTGTCTTTCTCGCAGAGGTTCTAATTCAATTGTGAACATTGTTCAAGAACAAAGTTCACAAGCGCATCCAGTCGGCTTCGTAGGCCACTTCACGACACCCGCCAAAGTCTGCAGCGCGTGCCAGTTCCGTCTTGAGCGCGGCCAGCCGTCCTGCCCCCATACGCACGCCAGCCTCCGGCCAGAACGCACGAACCGCCAGCAGGCCTGCGTCCCGCTTCATGTCGATGCGGCCGATCAGGCGGTCGCCTTCCATCACGGGAAAGACGTAATATCCATAGGTGCGCTTGGGTTCGGGCACGAAGATTTCGATCCGGTAGTGAAAACCGAACAGCCGCTCGGCCCGCTTGCGGTCACGCAGGGCAGGATCGAATGGCGACAGGATGCGCACGCGCGGCAAGGGATTGGGAACCGGCTGATCCGGCAAGTCAGGCCATGCAAAAGACCGGCGCAGCTTGCCATCGACGCCGGTGATATCGACCTCGATAATCCGTCCATCGGCGAGCGCGGCTTTGCACCAGTCCTTTGCCTCGGCGGGGGTGATATGATCCCAGAACGCCGCCAGTTCGCCACTGGTGGCAAACCCCAACCGGTCAAGCGCACCGGTGCAGCACCAGTCAATGGTTTCCTCGGCATGGTGATGGCGGTTGAGGTGCTCCGCAGGGATCACCCTCTCAGTCAGATCATAGACTTTGGTGAAGCCATCGCGCCGCAGAACCGAGACCTGCCCTGACCGCCAAAGATACTCCAAAGCTGTCTTGGAGGGATGCCAATCCCACCAGCCACCAGACCCCCGGCTTTCGTCTGTGCCGACATCGCCCGACGTGCAGCACCCGTTGTCCGAGATATGCCGCAGCACCTCGTCTATCTTGGCGGTAAAGTCACCGCGCCGCCATTCCTTCCAGCGCGCCTCCATGCGGACGGCGTCACGTCTGAACCGCAGCTTCCAATGGGCAAAACTGCCAATCGGGATGGTGGCCGCGTCATGGGTCCAGTGTTCGAACAACCGCCTGTCACGGTGCAGAAGATGCTGGAGCGCCTTGGGGCGGTATTGCTGGCGACGCGACCAGAGGATCAGGTCATGGGCGCGGGCGAATGTGTTGACGCTGTCGAGTTGCACAAAGCCCAGACCTTCAATCACACCCGCCAGATCATCGCCCTTACCGGAACCGGAAGGACGCTCGATCAGCCCGTGTTTTTCCAGAAAAACACGCCGCGCGGTGCGGTTGTCGAGGACAGGCACACTCATGAATCACTTTCCATGACGGCGATCTGTTGCAGGCGCAACTGGCGCAGAACCTCGATCATGGCAGCAGTCACAAGACCCATGTTCAAGAGCCCGTTCAGCGCCGCCAATCCGCCAAGGAGCCGCCATTCCACCGGCAAGAGAATGTCGCCGAACCCCAATGTCGTGAAGGAAACGAGGGCGAAATAGACCGATTCCTCCAGTGCCGCAAAAATGCCCAATGCGCTGAAGGTCAGCGCCCAAAGCCAGACGGCGACGGTCATCTGCACCAGCACCCAAAAGGCGGTGGCACAAAGGACCAGCATCAGCTTGGGCCGGTGTGGCGGACGGGTCAGCCAGGGGCGCAAACGGACCAGCCGCCACTCCAAAACCCAAAAGCTGATGCCTGCCGTCATCACACTCAGCACAAGCAGCGCGCTTCCTATCGCGATCTGGATCAACATGGCATTCCCCGGCTTGGCCGCGACGGCCACGGCCCTTGTGCCGCAGCCTGCCTTGGCCTATCTCATCCCAACTATGGCCAAGAAACCGGAAAACAAAAACTATAAAGTCGTCGCCGACAACCGGCGCGCACGGTATGATTTTGCCATCGAGGAAGATCTTGAAGTCGGCATCATCCTGCATGGCTCCGAGGTCAAATCCCTGCGCGAGGGCAAGTCGAATATTGCTGACAGCTACGCCTCGGTAGATGACGGCGAATTGTGGCTGACCAATGCCTATATCGCGCCATACGATCGCGCCATGTTCAGCCATGAGGAACGGCGCAAGCGCAAGCTGCTGGCCAGCAAGCGTGAGGTCGCAAAGCTCTGGAATGCCACCAAGCGCGAGGGCATGACGCTTGTGCCTCTGGTCATGTATTTCAACGACCGCGGGTTGGTGAAGCTGAAGATCGCGATCGCGAAGGGCAAGAAAACCCACGACAAGCGCGAGACCGAAGCCAGACGCGATTGGGGCCGACAGAAGCAGCGGTTGCTCAAAGAGCACTAGACCTTTCGCGCGCCGGTGCGGCAGGAGCCTCCGGCGGGGATATTTCCGGGCCAATAATAACAGGGGTTTGCGCCAAGGATGGCTTGTTTTGTGCAGGTTTGCGCGTTAGGGCTTGGCCCGACGTGAAACGAGGTGCGCCATGACACCAGCCTTTACCGACGATCCCAAGACGCTGGTCAGCACCGCTTGGCTGGCGGCCCATCTCAAAGACCCCGATCTGCGGATCTTTGATGCATCCTGGTATCTGCCCGATATGGGACGCGACGCGAAAGCCGAATATGCCGCCGGCCATATCCCTGGTGCGCGTTTCTTCGATATTGACGAGATCAGTGACCACCGCTCCGAGATGCCGCATATGGCCCCTCCGGTCGAAAAGTTCATGTCCCGCATGCGGGCGATGGGCGTAGGCGACGGTCATCAGGTCGTGGTCTACGACGGGGCGGGGCTGTTTTCGGCGGCGCGTGTCTGGTGGCTCTTCCGTCTGATGGGGCAAAAGAACATCGCCGTTCTGGATGGCGGCCTGCCCAAATGGAAGGCCGAAGGGCATCCCGTCACAAGCGAGCCACCTGTCATCCGCGACCGCCATATGACCGTGAAATACGAAGGCCACCGCAGCCGCGATGTCACCGAGGTCGCGCGCGCTGCCAAGCTGGGCGATCACGCGATCATTGATGCCCGCGCGCCGGCACGTTTCCGCGGCGAGGCGCCTGAGCCACGTGAGGGCCTTCGGGCGGGTCACATTCCGAATTCCCGCAATGTCTTTTTCAAGGACCTGCTGAACGACGATGGCACGATGAAGCCGCCGACGACCCTCCGCACGATTTTCATGGATGCAGGCGTTGATCTGAAAAAACCCGCGATCACGACATGCGGTTCGGGTGTCACCGCCGCAGTACTTTCCCTCGCCCTCGAACGGATCGGCAAGACCGACCACGCACTTTATGATGGCTCATGGTCCGAATGGGGCATGTACGCCGACCTTCCCATCGCTACCGGAGCTGAATGATGCTGGAAAACCTCTCTGCGCAACCTGCTGACAAAATCCTTGCGCTGATGGCCACCTACAAGGCCGATCCACGTGCTGACAAAGTCGACCTCGGGGTCGGCGTCTATAAGGACGCAACCGGCAACACGCCTGTCATGCGCGCCGTCAAAGAGGCCGAGCGCCGCATCCTGAACGACCAGACCAGCAAAGCCTACACAGGTCTGGCAGGCGACCCCGCTTTCAGTGCTGTGATGAAAGACCTCGTGCTGGGTGACGCGGTCCTGGGTGAACGGGTTGCTGCTGTCGCCACGCCCGGCGGGACAGGGGCGATCCGGCAGGCGCTGGAGCTGATCAAGCTCGCCGCACCGCGCGCGACGGTCTGGCTGTCGAACCCCACATGGCCGAACCACCCGTCGATCATCAAATACCTCGGCATGAAGATGGCCGAGTACCGTTATTTCGACAGCGAGTCTCGCGGCGTCGATTTCAAAGGTCTGATGGCCGACCTTGAAAAGGTTGCAGAAGGTGACGTCGTCCTGTTGCACGGCTGCTGCCACAACCCCACGGGCGCCAACCTGACTTATGACCAGATGGCGCAGGTCATTTCACTGATGCAAAAGAAGCGCGCTGTGCCGCTGGTGGACATCGCCTATCAGGGTTTTGGTGACGGGCTTGCCGAAGACGCTGTTGCCACCCGCCAGATCGCGTCCAGCTTTGAGAACTGCCTGATTGCGGCGAGCTGCTCCAAGAACTTCGGGATCTACCGCGAGCGGACAGGAATTCTGATGGCGATTGCGAAAGACGCAGACCAGCAGGCGCTGGCGCAGCAAAACCTCGCGTTTCTGAACCGGCAGAACTACTCCTTCCCTCCGGATCACGGTGCACGCGTTGTGACGACCATCCTGCAGGACCCGGAGCTGCGCGCCGATTGGGAAGCCGAACTCGAAGAGACCCGCAACGGTATGCTCGCCCTGCGCCAGCAACTGGCCGACGAATTGCGTCGCCTGACCAACAGCGACCGCTTCGATTTTCTTGCGCATCATCGTGGCATGTTCAGCCGTCTGGGCACCACGCCCGAGATGGTGGAAAAGCTGCGCGCGGATCACGGCATCTACATGGTGGGTGACAGCCGCATGAATATCGCGGGCCTGAATGCAAACACGGTGCCAATCCTTGCCAAGGCGATCGTCGACGCGGGTATCTAGACCTGCTCACGAACTGCTTTTGCAGCGCAGCATCCCATGATGCTGCGACTGCGAAATCATGCTTGCAGGGCAGTGCGCAATATTCTATCCACATCGAGACCCTTGACGAAATAATCATACCCGAAGGAACCGCCTATGTCTTTCCGCCTGCAACCCACGCCTCCTGCCCGCCCGAACCGCTGCCAGTTGTTCGGCCCCGGCTCGAACACCAAACTGTTCGAGAAAATGGCGGCAAGTGCGGCGGATGTGATCAACCTCGATCTCGAAGACAGCGTGTCACCCTCGGACAAGGACGTGGCCCGCGCGAATGTCATTCAGGCCATCAACGAGGTCGACTGGAACAGCAAATACCTCAGCGTCCGCATCAACGGGCTGGATACGCCCTACTGGTACAAGGACGTGGTCGATGTGATGGAACAAGCGGGCGACCGGCTGGACCAAATCATGATTCCGAAAGTGGGCTGTGCGGCAGATGTCTATGCCGTCGATGCTCTGGTCACCGCCATTGAACGCGCCAAG
>CAZOMZ010000100.1:0-6725 GCA_964581065.1 uncultured Loktanella sp.
GTATGCGGCGTTGCTTTCACGTTCCGCAAAGATCGCGACCAGCACGTTGGCACCGGTCACCTCGCTGCGGCCGGACGACTGCACATGGATCGCTGCACGCTGGATCACCCGCTGGAACGCAGCAGTTGGCACCGCCTCGGATCCTTCGACGTCTGTGATCAATGTTGACAGATCATCATCGATGAAGTCTTCAAGATCCTTGCGCAGCTCGTCCAAATTCACCGAACAGGCACGCATCACGCGCGCCGCATCCGGTTCGTCGATCAGAGCGAGCAGAAGATGTTCAAGCGTTGCAAGTTCATGCTTGCGTGCATTGGCCAGTGCCAGCGCACCGTGAATGGACTGCTCGAGTGTTGTCGAAAATGATGGCACCTTTTGTGCTCCTTCACATCGGGGGCAAGTATGCCGTGCACACCTACCGTGGCCTCTTACCCTTAAGGTTTGGTTTTCTGCGCCAACCTTCAAGGACTTTTTTCGGATCAGGCTTCACAATTCATGTGATGCCTCGCAAAACAGCCTGTTTTGGCAACCCAGGGCTGATTTGCGGTTCAAAAGCGGTCTTTGCGTGCACGCACTTCTGTGAAGACATCGACATCCGATGCCTCAACCATGCTCATGGCCGCTTTGAGTTCGGGAAGATCGGCGCGCAGAAAGGGATTGGTGCGCTTTTCCTCGGCAAGTGTTGACGGGACCGTCGGTTGCCCGGCCGCACGTGCGGCCGCGATCCCTTTGGACCTTAAGATAAGATCGGGATTGTCAGGGTCAATAGACAGGGCAAAACGGGCATTCGATGATGTGTATTCATGGCCCGAGCAGATCAGCGTCTCGTCGGGGAGGGCGCGCAGCTTTTGCATGCTGTCCCACATCATCGCAGGGGTGCCTTCAAACAGACGGCCACAGCCCAGCGCCATCAGGCTGTCAGCGGTAAAGGCAAAGCCCGCCTCCGGCATATGAAAGGCGATGTGGCCGACGGTATGGCCCGAGACATCCAGAACATGCACCGGCTGACCTGCCACCGTAAGCAGATCACCCTCTTTCACAGCAAGGTCGAGGGCGGGCAGCCGGTGCGCATCCGCCGCAGCCCCGATCACACGGGCCGCGCCGCGCAATTCCGCGACGCCGTCGATGTGGTCATAGTGGTGATGGGTGATCAGGATATCGGTCAGGCTCCAGCCGCGCCTGTCCAGCTCTGCCTGAATGGGTCCTGCTTCCGGGGCGTCTACCAGTGCGGTCTCACCTGTCTCTGCACAATGGACAAGGTAGGCATAGTTGTCCTGCAGACAGGGAATGACGACCAGTTCTACGGGCGAAGTCTTTGTCATAGCAATGCGGCCTTTCCTTGGTATGGTGAACAGGTAGCTTTGCTGAAGGGGCCGTAAACCGCAATGCATCTCGACGTGCTGGATTTGCGCAATTTCTACTACCGCAGCACCTTGGGACGGGCGGCGCAGAAGGTGATCCGCGACGAATTATGCGCGATGTGGCCCGACGTGAAAGGCCATATGGTGGTCGGCTACGGCTTTGCAGTGCCCTTGCTGCGGCCCTTCCTCAAAGACGCGCGGCGCGTGGTGGGCTTGATGCCCGGGCCACAAGGCGTGATGCCCTGGCCTGCAGACGGCAAGAACGTCAGCGTGCTTTGCGAAGACACGATGTGGCCCATCGAAACCGGCCATGTAGACCGGCTGGTGATCCTGCACGGGCTGGAAACCACCGAGCAACCGTCGCAACTGCTGGATGAAGCATGGCGCGTCCTTGGCCCCGGCGGGCGCGCCGTGATCATCGTGCCGAACCGCGCGGGGATCTGGTCGCGCTCGGACAAGACCCCTTTTGGTTATGGGCGGCCCTATTCGCTCAGCCAGCTGGAAGCCCAGCTCCGCCGCCACCAGTTCGTCACCGAACGGACCATGTCGGCCCTCTATCAACCGCCGTCGTCGCGCAAGCTCTGGCGCAAGTCCGCCGATTTTCTGGAACGTATCGGGCATAACCTGCCTGTCGTCGCTGCCGGCGGCGTGCTGATCGTCGAGGTCAGCAAGCAGGTGGCCGCCCCGAAACGCCCCGGACTGACCGAAGCCGTGCGCAAACCGCTTCGTGCGCTGGAGGGTATGGCCAAGCCCAAGCCCGAAACAGCGCGTGTTGCCGCCCCGCGGGATGCGCTGTAGGCAGCAGCATGACCGAGACATTCGAAATTTTCCTTGTGGCCACGCCGGGGCTGGAACAGCCGCTGCTGGACGAAGCTCTGGCCGCCGGTTTCACCGGTGCCAAGATCGAGGCTGGCGGCGTTGGCTTTGCCGGAACCTGGGATGACGTCTGGCGGGCAAACCTGACAATGCGGGGCGCCACCCGTGTGCTGGCCCGCATCGGCAGTTTCATGGCCTTCCACCTTGCGCAACTGGACAAGCGCGCCCGCAAATTCCCGTGGGGGGACGTGCTGCGCGCGGATGTGCCTGTGCGGGTCGAGGTGGCGACGTCGAAGAAATCCAAGATCTACCACGCGGGCGCCGCGACCCAGCGGATCGAGAAGGCCCTCAAGGAAGATCACGGCATCACGATCAGCCCCGAGGCCGAGGTCGCCATCAAGGTCCGCATCGACGACAACCGCGTGACGATCAGCGTCGATACCTCGGGCGAAAGCCTGCACAAGCGCGGCCATAAAGAGGCCGTCGGCAAGGCCCCCATGCGCGAAACACTGGCCGCGCTGATGCTGCGCGCCTGTGGTTACGACGGGCAGGAACCCGTCGTCGATCCGATGTGCGGCTCTGGCACGTTTCTGATCGAAGCCGCCGAGATCGCGGCGGGCCTCTTGCCAGGACGCACACGCGACTTTGCCTTCATGCAGTTGGCGACCTTTGACCCGGCACGCTGGAGCATCCTGCGCCTTGCAGGCGAGATGGGCGCACCAACCCAACACTTCCATGGCAACGACCGTGATGCAGGCGCGATCCGCATGGCGACCGCCAATGCCGAGCGTGCGGGAGTGGCCGGGGCGCTCACCCTGACGACAGGCAACGCCATTGACATGGAGCGGCCCGAAGGTCCGGCAGGTCTGGTGATCTGCAACCCGCCCTATGGCGCGCGGATCGGGAACCAGAAGATGCTGTTCGGCGTCTACGCGGGGCTTGGACAGATGCTTAAGCAGCGGTTCTCCGGCTGGCGTGTCGGCATTGTCACCAGCGATCCCGCACTCGCACAAGCGATGGGCCTGCCCTTCAAACCCAAAAGCCCACCGATCCCGCACGGCGGTCTCAAAGTCTGGCTGTTCCAGACCGACCCCCTCCCCTGACCCAAACGACAGAGAGCACCATGTCCGACATTTTCAAAGGCCTGTCCGCTTTCCCGATCACCCCGAGTGATGCGGCTGGCGTCGTCTATACCGAGACACTGCAAGCCCTCGTCGCGCGTCTCGCCAACGCCTCCGTCAACTCAATCGGGCTCTTGGGCAGTACGGGCACCTATGCCTATCTCGACCGCAGCGAACGGCAACGCGCCGTGATTGCTGCGGCTGCGGTCAAAGGCCAGACACCCCTGATCGTCGGCGTCGGTGCGTTGCGCACGGATATGGCGGTGCGCCTGGCGGAGGATGCACAAGCGGCCGGTGCAGACGGCCTGCTGCTCGCACCCGTCTCATACACGCCGCTGACAGCGGATGAGGTCTTTGCGCATTTCAGCGCCGCGGCGGGGGCCGTCGATCTACCACTTTGCATCTACAACAACCCCGGCACGACGCATTTCACATTCAGCCATGACCTTTTGCGGCGACTGGCCGAGGTGCCCAATATCAGCGCCGTCAAGATGCCGCTGCCTGCCAGTGGCACGATTGCGGACGATCTGGCGCAATTGCGCGCGCTTCTGCCGTCGGATTTCGTGATCGGCTACAGCGGTGACTGGGGCATCACCGAAGCGATGCAGGCCGGGGCCGACGCCTTTTACAGCGCGCTCGGCGGCACGATCCCGCAGATGTTTGTGAAGTTGGCTGCGACAGCAACGTCCGGTGATGTTGCGGCAACTGCCGCCCTTGATCAAAGGATCGCGCCGCTTTGGGAGATCTGCCGCAAACACGGCAGCCTGCGGCTCGCCTATGCGCTGGCGGCGCGTCTGGATCTATGTAACGCGCCGCTGCCCTTGCCCCTCATGCCACTGGACGACGCCGCGCAGGCGGAGCTTGACCACTGGCTGTCAGAGAACGGCGACCTCGTCCGCTAGACGGGCGCGGCAACCCCGCCACGCTTGAATGCAATGCCCGCCGCCTGCATCGCGGTGGCAGCAATATCGACAGCGGTCAGGCCTGCCTCGGCATACATCGCGTCAGGGGCCGCCTGATCAATGTAGCGGTCGGGCAGCGTCATTGTACGGACACCGCAACGGCCATCGAGCAAACCTTCGTTGGCCAGATAGTGCAGCACCATGGCCCCGAAACCGCCCTGCGCGCCCTGTTCAACGGTGATCAGCGCCTTGTGGTTGCGCACCAGCTGGCGGATCAGCGCGTGGTCCAGCGGCTTGGCAAAGCGGGCGTCCGCAATCGTGGCTGTCACACCTTGTGCAGCCAGTTTCTCGGCAGCTTTGCGGCATTCGGCCAGATGCGCCCCGAATGACAGGATTGCGACATCGCTCCCCTCGGCCACAATGCGACCCTTGCCGATCTCGAGCACCTCGCCACGCTCGGGCAGTTCAAGCCCCACACCTTCTCCGCGTGGATAGCGGAAGGCGATGGGACCCTCGTCATGGGCAGCGGCGGTGCGGACCATATGCATCAGCTCAAGCTCATCTGCGGCGGCCATCACGGTCATATTGGGAAGCGCGGCCATATAGCCGATGTCGAAGGCGCCCGCATGTGTCGGCCCGTCGGCACCCACAAGTCCCGCCCGGTCGATGGCAAAACGCACGGGCAGGTTCTGCAATGCCACATCATGGACAACTTGATCGTAGCCGCGCTGCAGGAAGGTCGAATAGATCGCACAGAAAGGCTTGAGCCCGCTGGCGGCCATCCCCGCGCTGAACGTGACACCGTGCTGCTCGGCGATGCCAACATCGAACACGCGGTTCTTGAAACGCGCCCCCATGATATCAACACCTGTCCCTGATGGCATGGCCGCCGTCACTGCGACAATGCTGGGGTCCAACTGCGCTTCATGGGTCAGCGCGGAGCCGAAGACCTTGGTATAGCTGGGCGCATTCGGACGCGACTTGGCCTGTGCGCCGCTGGCGACATCAAACTTGGACACACCATGACCACGATCGGCACTTGTCTCGGCGGGGGCATAGCCCTTGCCCTTGGTCGTGCAGACATGGATCAGGACAGGGCCTGTGGCGCGGGTCCGCGCGGCGCGCAGGACGGGTAGAAGCTGGCTCATGTCATGGCCGTCAATCGGACCGACATAGGAAAAACCGAGTTCCTCAAACAGCGTGCCGGACCCACCAGTCTGCATCCCTGTGACCAACTGGCGGGCACGGCGGGCGTGTTCACGCAAAGGTCCGGGCAAGGCGGCCTCGAACCCTTCGGCCATCTTGTGCAATTCGCCAATCGGCGAGGCATAGAGACCCGACAGATACTTCGACATCGCACCCACTGGCGGGGCGATGGACATTTCATTGTCATTGAGAATGACAAACAGGCGGCGCCCTTCGGCGCCGGCATTGTTCAGTGCTTCATAGGCCATGCCCGCACTGATCGACCCGTCGCCGATCACGGCAATCGCATCCCCTGTCGACATGCCCATGTCACGGCCCACTGTGAACCCGAGTGCCGCCGAAATGGACGTCGATGAATGCGCCGCGCCAAATGGGTCATATTCGCTCTCGGCCCGCTTGGTGAAACCGGAAAGCCCGCCTTCCTGCCGGAGTGTGCGGATGCGATCACGGCGGCCGGTCAGCACCTTGTGCGGATAGCACTGGTGACCCACGTCAAAGATCAGCTTGTCATGCGGCGTGTTGAAAACCGCATGGATGGCGACCGTCAGTTCGACAACACCAAGAGATGACCCAAGATGGCCGCCGGTCTGCGAGACTGCCGAAATCACTTCGGTGCGGACGTCATCGGCCAGATTGGCGATGGCCGTATCATTCATGCGTCGGATATCCGCAGGGCAGCAAATCGTATCGAGGAACGGAGTTTCAGGGCGAATGGTCATGACGGCACCTTTGTGATAAGAAAAAAGCGCCGCAAAAGGGTTTCCCCGATTGCGACGCTAGTCTCCTGTAGCCAACAGGAAGGGAACAGGGGCGTTTGCCCCATTGTCGGGCCAGCCAGGGAGGGTAGCCCGACACCGGAGGAGACAGGCGGAGCGTCGCGCACCGCCTGCTCCAATCTTCAGACCGTTGCGGTCTCTTCGATCACAAGCTCGATTGACGAGCGGTTGATCGGATCAGGTGTGTCGCGGCTGGCCTCGGGCAGGATGCGCCCGATAAATGCCATGGCAGCAATGATGAACCATAGCGCCAGGACAAAGACCGCCGCATAACCTGCGCCTTTGAGCATCAGATAGGTGATGTCAGCAGCCATATGGGACTTCTTGTCCATGCCGAGGATGTCGTCTTGTTCACTCATGATCATTCTCCTCAGTTGATCGGCGCGTAGCCGTGCTGCTGCGCCCAGACAAACCAGTTGTCGACAACCGTGCCTGTCAACAGGATCCCGATGCCGCCTGTCAGCGTTGTCAGGACCGCGAACCACCACGCCCAGCGGTGGATACCTTCCATGGTGGCGTTAAAGCCCATGGTCCAGCGCCAGA
>CAZOMZ010000101.1:0-6723 GCA_964581065.1 uncultured Loktanella sp.
ATCGCGGACGAACCGACAACCGCGTTGGATGTGACCATCCAGGCGCAGATTCTTGAGCTTCTGGAAGAGCTCAAGCAGGACGTGGGCATGTCGATGCTGTTCATCACCCATGACCTGACGATCGTGCGCAAGATCGCCGACCGTGTCTGCGTGATGAAGGATGGCGAGATCGTCGAGACAGGACCGACCGAAGAGATTTTCGCCAATCCGCAGCACCCCTACACACAAATGCTGCTGGCCGCAGAGTCGACCGGCGGGCCGACACCGGTGCCTGATGGCGCGCCGGTTGTCCTGCAGACCCAGAACGCAAAGATCTGGTTTCCGATCCAGCGGGGTCTTTTGAAACGGACCGTCGGCCACATCAAGGCCGTCAATGACGCCACTCTTACTGTCCGCGCGGGCGAGACTTTGGGCGTTGTCGGCGAAAGCGGCTCGGGCAAGACGACGCTGGCTCTGGCGATCATGCGGTTGATCCGGTCGGAAGGCCGGATTGTGTTTCAGGACCGCGAGATTGACGGGCTGACCCAGCGTCAGATGCGCCCTTTGCGCAGTGATATGCAGATCGTCTTTCAGGACCCCTACGGCAGCCTGAGCCCTCGCATGACAGTGGCCGAAATCATTGCCGAAGGTCTTGGCGTGCATGGTGTCGATCAGGGCCGCGATCCGCGCGACATGGTGGCCGAGATCATGCGCGAAGTGGGTCTCGATCCCGCATTGATGGACCGCTACCCGCACGAGTTTTCAGGTGGTCAGCGTCAGCGTGTCGCCATTGCCCGCGCGATGATCCTGCGCCCCAAGCTTTTGGTGCTGGACGAGCCGACTTCGGCCCTCGACATGACCGTACAGGTCCAGATCGTGCATCTGCTGCGTGACCTGCAGCGCAAGTTCGGGCTGGCCTATCTGTTTATCAGCCATGACCTGAAAGTGGTGCGCGCGCTATCGCATAAGGTCATGGTCATGAAACAGGGCGATGTGGTCGAGGCGGGTGATGCCGACGCGATCTTTGACAATCCGCAATCGTCTTATACCCGTGCGCTCATGGCTGCCGCCTTTGAAGGTAAGGTAGCCTAGACGGCCCATCGTTGGCCTGACAGGATGCCGCTATGACAGTCACAGCGCTTCTTCCGATCTTCCTTGCGTTCTTTGTCGTCGCCGTCTCGCCCGGTCCGGCCAATATCGCCGTTGCAACCATCGCCATGAGCAGAGGGCGCAAGGTTGCGATGCGCTTTGGGATGGGGCTGGGCACGGGGCTGGCCTTCTGGGGGGTGATCGCGGCGACGGGGCTTGGGGCTGTGTTGCAGGGTTCGGCCATTGCGCTGACGGTGCTCAAGCTGTGCGGTGGCCTCTATCTGATCTGGCTGGCCTACAAATCGATGAAATCCGCGACTGGCCCCGCGCCGGTGCAAGACGTCGCAACAGGCGCGGACCGCTGGTTCTGGCGGGGATTGTTGCTGAACCTGTCAAATCCCAAGGCTGTTGTGGCATGGATGGCGGCGTTGTCGATGGGAATGGGGCAGGGTGGCGGCTGGGGAACGCTTGCCCTTGCAACAGGCGTCTGCATGCTGCTGGGCTTTGCCAATTATGCCGGACACGCAATGGCTTTCTCGGTCGCGGGCTTCATGGCTGCTTATGCAAGACTGCGCCGCTGGATCGAAGGGGCTGTCGCTGCCTTCTTTGCAGTGGCAGGCTTTGGTCTGTTGCGGTCAGCCCTGTCGCGCTGACCTAGCTGTCCGACCCGATCATAAAGCATTGGGTGCCGCGCGCCTGCAGTCTGCGGCAGGCAAGGTCAGCCCCTTCACGGGTCAACCCCATGAAGTTTGCATCAAATCCTCCGCCGCGCTGGACAACACGGCGCAGCGCCCCGTCAAGCGAACTCATCTCGTTGAGGGCGACGCGCAAGAGCACGCGCTCTGCATTGTAGCGGGTGTCGTAGCGGCCCACATTGATGCCCCAGTGCCGCCCGCCCGAGGTGGAGATGCGGGTCACGACCTCGGGACCGGTGTCTGTGATGACAGCGGGCGCGGGTTGCGGCTGGTCGAGGGCCGCAACAACAACCGTTTCAGCTGGCGCAGACTGCGGTCTGGCCGCAGGTCGCACGGCAGGGGTGATCGTTGCTATCTGGACCTCTGCGACTGAGGCGGTGGGCACTTCGGGCGCAATCTCGGTCGGGGCTTCTGCGATATCGGTTTCGACAAGGGCTTCGGCCACGGCAGACGTGACGGCCTCGGCGATAAGGGCGTCGATCATATCGGTATCAACTGACGATAGCATCAGATCGGCGGCAGGTGCCTCGGGGACGTCCGGCGCCGGACGTGCAATGGGTCGCATGCTGGTCGTGACCAGACCGTTGGGGCGGATCGTGCGCCCGCCATTGCCTGTCATGACACCCGGCGGTGTCGGGCGCCGCAGCGAGGCATTGCTTGGCGCGCGCTGGAAGCCGAGATCCATCAGTTCGGTGATCCGTGCGTTGCGGGCAGCGGTTGATGACCCGCCAAAGACTGTCGCGATGATACGTTCCTGTCCGCGCTGCGCCGAGGCGACAAGGTTAAAGCCCGCCGCGCGGGTGTAACCGGTCTTGATCCCGTCACCGCCTGCATAGCTGTCGAGCCAGCGGCGGTTGGTATGGCGCACGGTGGCGATGCCGGCGTCAGCCGAGCGGCGCGAGAAGAGGTTATAATACTGCGGGAAATCATAGATTACATGACGGCCGAGAATGGTCATGTCACGCGCGGTCGACATATGACCCGACTGGGTCAAACCATGTGCGTTGCGGAAGGTCGTGTTGGTCATGCCCATTGCCCGGGCGGTGCGGTTCATGCGGGTCGCGAATGCCTCTTCCGAACCCGAGATTGCCTCGCCGATGGCCGTTGATGCATCATTGGCCGATTTTACGGCTGCCGCGCGCAGCAGATACCGCAGACGGATCGTCTGACCCGCACGCAGGCCAAGACGCGACGGCGGTTCGTTGGCGGCATTCCGGCTGATGGTCACGGGTGTGTCCAGAGTGATCTCGCCGCGCTCGACTGCCTGAAAGGCAATATAGAGCGTCATCATCTTCGTCAGTGAGGCAGGGTGCAGTCGGGTATCGGCATTGCGCGAGTGCAGGACTTCGCCGGTTCGGGCGTCCATCACCATCGCAGCATAAGGGGCCGCAAGACCGCGAACCGGTGCAAGCGCCAATACAATCAAGAATACGGATAGAAACAGCCCAATAAGGGCCTTATGTCCCAGTCGTCCTGCCACGACGTGCCTCTTGCTCTGCCTCAATGATCCCGGATTTTTCCGGTGACCTTTTTGTTATGGCGCAAGGCTAGCACAGGGTTTGATTTCAGAAAACACCCTAATTTCAAAGACTTTCGAGGGGCTTTTTGAGTCGGTTTTCCATATGTTGTGATCTTCGGCAAAGTGACCGCTAAATGCGCCTTTTTGGCGTATTGTTTGCTGCGTGCCTTTCTGACGGCATGGGCTTTTCTTGCTGTGCCCGTGGTTTATATATGACACCAGCAAACAGGGGCGAATGAATGCAATCTTTGGTTTACATGATGGCGGACAAGAAGGGCGACGACGACAACGATGTCGGCGTGGCGCTTGAGACCAAGCCGAAAACCAAACGTCCGCCGATGTATAAGGTGCTGATTTTGAATGATGATTTCACGCCGATGGAATTCGTCGTTCATGTGTTGGAACGGTTCTTTGGCCTGTCCCATGCGCAGGCCTTCGAACTGATGCTGACCGTGCACAAGAAAGGCGTGGCTGTAGTCGGCGTCTTCAGCCACGAGATCGCTGAAACAAAAGTCGCGCTTGTGATGGACTTTGCCCAACGTCACCAGCACCCGCTGCAATGCACGATGGAGAAAGAATAGCGCCTGCCGCTATTCAGCCCCGGAATGCCCACATCCCGTCTCAGCACCGCCATTGCCGAAGGGCTGATATCGCTGCCCGATGGGCAGATCAGCCTGATGCGCCCGCCTGCAACCTATGATGCCGCTGCACTTCCACGGGCGCAGGTTTCGGTGGTGCACGGCTTCTACCCCGACGCGATGGCCTGGCAAAATGCAGGTTATCCGCTGCTGCGCGACCTAGGTCCGTGCGAGACGGCGGTGGTGGTTGTGCCCCGTGCCAAGGCACTGGCCCGTGCAATGGTGGCAGAAGCCTGTGCCAAGGCGCGCTTTGTCATCGTGGATGGCCAGAAAACCGACGGCGCGGATAGCCTGTTCAAGGACTGCCGCAAACGTCTTGGCGATCTGCCGTCGCTGACCAAGGCGCATGGGCGGATGTTCTGGTTTCCGGCCACAGATGCTTTCGCCGATTGGACAGCGCCCGAGCCTCAGACGGGCCCCGAAGGCTTTGTGACGACCGCCGGTGTCTTTTCGGATGGCGAAATCGACAAAGGCTCCGCCCTGCTGGTGCAAGCCCTGCCACCCAAGCTGCCTGCACGCATGGCCGATCTCGGCGCGGGTTGGGGCTTTCTTGCGCATCACGTTCTGCAGCGCGAGGGGGTTGCCTCGGTCGACCTGGTCGAGGCCGAGGCGCTGTCGCTTGATTGCGCCCGTCAGAACGTCACCGATCCGCGCGCGCGATTTCATTGGGCGGATGCAATCCAGTTTCAGGCCGGTGGCTTTGACGGCATCGTGATGAACCCGCCGTTCCACACCGGACGCGCTGCTGATCCCGGGCTGGGCCGCAACTTTATTCTTGCAGCAGCGCGGCTTCTTGCGCCGCACGGCAAGCTCTGGATGGTGGCGAACCGCCACCTGCCATATGAACCCACGTTGAACGCCGCCTTCCGCACTGTAGACACCATTGCCGGAAATAGTGCATTCAAGGTTTTCTATGCCCACAAACCCAAGCGCTGAACGGCCAAAGGGAGTTCTCACATGTCATTTTCGATCGCTGGCAAGACCGCCATTGTGACCGGTGCCGCCAATGGCGTCGGTCTCGCCATCGGGCGACACTTCGTCGAGATGGGCGCAAATGTCGTCTTTGCCGATATGGACGAAAAGCAGCTTTGCAGCGAAATGGGCGAGATCGCAGACAAAGAGGAAAACGTCCGCATCTTCGCGGGTGACCTGCGCAAGAAGCTGACAATTGCGAACCTGCTGTCCGCCACCGTCGATGCTTTCGAGCGTATCGATATTCTGGTGAATGCCTCGCGGCAGGTGATGGAGACCGACCCGCTGGATCCAGACGACACCTCGGTCGATGAGCTGCTCCAACAGAACACCCTCACAGCCTTGCGCGTCAGTCAAGCCGTGGCGCGCCGTATGATCAAACAGGCGGAAAGCGAAACTGACGCCGACATCGGCTCGATCGTCAACATCAGCTCTATTGCGGCACGCCGCACGCATCCCAATCTTCTGGCCTATTCGGTCAGCACCGCAGCGCTGGACCAGATGACCCGCTCTCTGGCTGTGGCGCTTGCGCCGCATGGTATCCGCGTCAATGCCGTTGCGTTCGGCAGCGTGATGAGCGCCAGCCTCAAAGGACGTCTGAAGGATCATGAAGACGTGCGCGATGCGATCCTCGACAACACGCCGCTGCACCGGATCGCCAATGCAGGCGAAGTCTCGGATGCGGTGCAGTATCTGGCCTCGGATGCCTCGGCCTTTGTGACCGGTCAGATCATCACGGTCGACGGCGGCCGCACGCTGATCGACCCTGCGGCAGTCGCCGCACACTAATCATTCAGGATAGGTCGCAAGACACTGCGAGATCGCTGCGTTGGCGGCTGCCTGCTGACGCGCAAGACGGTCTTGCAGCGATGCCAGCTTGGCCTGCTCTGCATTAAGATCAATGGCGACAGGCACGCTACGCTGGAACGTCTGGGTTTCCTCGCAAGGGAATGTGAAAGTAACACCTTCTTCGGTGCGACCCTGGCAGGTCGTGCGGATGGTGCGCACGTCCTGAACCGTGTCTAGCGCATAGCCGCGGGCCAGGTTGGCCTCGGTCTGGGCAACGAGCTGGCCGAGCACGCGGGTCGACTGGTTGGCGTCATTGATGCACTGCTCGCGCGGGGTGGCGCAGGCGGCAAGAATGGCCATAGGCAGCAGGATCAGGATGGGGCGCATGGGGGTCTCCGGTTTTGCACTGGATCATCGTGGGGTGTCAGGTATTGTGCCTAGAACGCAATCAGATTGCTATTCAATATCAGCGGCCAAGGACGACCCATGTCAGGAAATTTTGAAGCAGAGAAAAGCAGAGCCTCGGCATGGTTCCGTGCGTTGCGCGACCAGATTGTCGCCGCTTTTGAAGGCCTGGAAGACAGCCATGACGGCGCGGGGCAGGCCGGCCGCTTTGAGGTGACCGAGACGAAACGCCACTCGGACGATGGCTCTGACGCCGGCGGTGGTCTGATGTCGGTGATGCGCGGTGGACGCGTTTTCGAGAAAGTGGGCGTCAACGTCTCGACTGTCTATGGCGAACTGGGAGAGGCGGCACAGCGCGCGATGGCCGCGCGCGGCGTGCCCGGCATGGCGGATGATCCGCGCTTCTGGGCCTCGGGCATCTCATTGGTGGCTCATATGCAGAACCCCCATGCGCCCGCCGTCCATATGAACACTCGGATGTTCTGGACACCCCATGCATGGTGGTTCGGGGGCGGCTCTGACCTGAACCCCTGCATCGAGTATGACGAGGACACAGCGCACTTCCACACGACTCAGAAGGCACATCTCGATCCCCACGGGGAAGACCACTATCCCAAACTGAAAGACTGGGCGGACG
>CAZOMZ010000102.1:0-6687 GCA_964581065.1 uncultured Loktanella sp.
TGCAGGATGAACTGCTTGATCTGCAAGAGCAGCGCGGGCGCACGATCATTTTCGTGAGTCACGATCTGGACGAAGCCTTCAAGATCGGCAACCGCATCGCGATCATGGAGGGTGGGCGCATCGTGCAATGCGGCACGCCGCGTGACATCTTCACAAATCCGGCGAACGGGTATGTCGCGGACTTCGTGGCCCATATGAACCCGCTGGGCGTGCTGACCGCGCGGGACGTGATGGTTGCGGGGGCAGCGGACGGACCAACGATTGATGCCGAAACGCCTGTGCAGGAGATCATCCAGCACCTCAACGGCGGCACGTTTCAGGTCACCGAAAACGGGCAGCCCATCGGGCAGATCACGCAAGCCTCTGTGCTGGCGCGCCTTGCGCCTGCGACCGAAGGCTAGGTCAAACCGTCAGACCTTCGTCTCATGCGTCACCGGCGTCACCTTGCGCCGCGCGACCGCCTCGCGCCATGTGATGAAGCTGACGGAAGCCATGATCACGGCACCGCCAAAGATCACCCATCCGTCGACCGCCTCGCCAAAGACGACCGCCCCCAATGTAACCGCCCAGACCAGTTGCAGGAACGTGACCGGCTGCGTAACCGTGAGCGGGGCCGCGGCGAAGGCCAGTGTCATTGTGTAGTGCCCCGCCGTGGCAAAACAGGCGACAAGGAAAAGCCACCCGAGTTGTTCCAGCGTGGGCGTGACCCAGACCGCAAGGGCAAAAGGCGCAAGGCCGACCGTCACGGTGACCGAGAGCATACCGACGACGACAGGGGCCGAAACCTCTCCTGACAGTTGCTTGGCGATCAGATAGCCGATGGCAAAGAACACTGCTGTTCCAAGCATTGCGATATGCCCGATTTCGACCTCTCTCATACCGGGCCGCAGGATGATCAGCGCGCCTATCAGTGCCATGATGACCGCCGCCAGCCTGCGCGGCGGCAGGCGCTCGCCCAGAAACAGCGCGGCCCCGAGCGAGACATAAACCGGCGAGAGGTAGTTCATCGCCGTGACTTCCGCGATGGGGATGCGCGTCATGGCGAAGAACCACAGGATCACGGCCAGCGTGTGGACCGCCCCTCTGGTCCAGAAGAGCTTTTTCTGCCGCGTGGTCAGATGCGCGGACAGGATCGGTTTGATCATCGGCAGCAGGAACACCAGCCCGAGCACATACCGCAGGAACGCGGCCTGCGCCGCCGGCACATCGCTGCCCACGTGTTTCACGACCGCTGTGACGCCGACGAACATCAGCCCTGTCAGGATCATCCAGAAGACGCCAAGCACCGGTCGGGATTGTTTTTGCAGTTCCATGCGCAATGGGTGGCACCAGAGCCGCAGCGGCGCAACAGAATTCGCTGGATGATGACCGCCCAAGGCCGTAACAGAGTGCCCATGAAGATACTGTTTCTCGGCGACGTCATGGGCCGCGCGGGTCGCGCTGCCATTACCACCCACCTGCCCCGCCTGCGCGCAGAGTGGAAGCTCGATTTCGTGGTGGTTAACGGCGAAAACGCGACCAGCGGCATGGGCCTGTCAGAACCGCACGCGCGTCTCTTGCTGGATGCAGGGGCGGATGTCGTGACCCTCGGGGATCATGCTTTCGACCAGAAGGATATGCTGGGCTTTATCGAGAAAGAGCAACGCATCATCCGCCCGATGAACTATTCCAAAGCCGCGCCCGGTGTCGGTGCCCGCGTTTTCAACGCGCCGAACGGGCGTAAAGTGTTGGTCGCGCAGGTCTTGGGGCAGGTCTTTATGAAGCGCCCCTTTGACGACCCGTTCTCTGCCCTCGACAGCGTTCTGCGGCAATATCCGATGGGTGGTCAGGTCGCCGCCAGCATCATCGACATGCATTGCGAAGCCACGTCCGAGAAAATGGCCGCAGGGCATTTCTGCGATGGCCGCGCCAGTATCGTGGTCGGGACGCATACACATGTCCCGACGGGTGACGCGATGATCCTACCGGGCGGGACGGCTTATCTGACGGATGCAGGCATGTGTGGCGACTACAATTCTGTGATCGGGATGGATAAGGCAGAACCCATGCGCCGCTTCGTGACCGGCATGCCAAAGGCCCGATTTACACCTGCGGGCGAAGAGGCGACGCTGTCAGGACTTTATGTCGAGACCGACAACCTGACCGGCAAGGCCACGCGGGTCGAAATGGTGCGCCAGGGCGGCCGGCTGCAACAGGCCGGACCGCAATGAACGACGCCCGCGTGCGGCTGACGGCCGTTCTGCTGATGCTGGGATGTGGTTGGGGGCTGACGCAGCCATTGACGAAAATCACGGTCACGGCGGGCTATCAGCCCTTGGGACTGGTGTTCTGGCAGTTGCTCATCGGTGCCGTGGTTCTGGGCGCTTTCCAGTGGCGCAAGCTGCGCCGTCTGCCTTTTGGCCCTGTGACATTCGGTATCTGGCTGATGATTGCCGTGATCGGCACGATCATCCCCAACTCGACCAGCTACCGCGCCGCGTTCCATTTGCCCTCTGGGATCATGTCCATCGTCATTGCCACCATCCCCATGATGGCCTTTCCCATCGCCATGGCGCTGGGGAACGATCATTTTTCATGGCGCCGGTTTGGCGGGCTATCGCTCGGGCTGGTCGCGGTCGCTCTGATCGCACTGCCCGAAGCGAGCCTGCCTGAACGGGCCATGATCGCCTTTCTGCCTTTGGCGCTTGTTGCCCCCTTTTGCTACGCAATCGAGGGCAACATCGTGGCCCGTTGGGGCACAGGCGGACTTGATCCGATACAGGTGCTTTTGGGAGCGTCGGCCCTGGGTGCCGTGATTGCCCTGCCGCTTGCACTGGCCACCGGCCATTTCTTCGTCCCCCGCACACCGTTCATTCTGGCAGATGCCACGCTGCTGCTGAGTTCGCTGATCCATGTCTTTGTCTATGCCGGATACGTCTGGCTGATCGGGCGGGCCGGTGCCGTCTTTGCCGGTCAGGTCAGCTATATCGTGACCGGATCGGGGGTGCTTTGGGCCATGCTCTTGCTAGGCGAAAGCTACAGCCTGTGGGTCTGGGCGGCGTTGGGCGTGATGCTGCTCGGGATCAGCCTGGTCCGCCCGAGGGTTGCCGAACAGGTGGCAACATTGGAAACTGAGCAACATGGATAGCTTTCTTCAACTGACGCAGATGCAGGGTGCCGTTCTGACGATGATGGTCGTCCTGGGCATGTTTGCGATGTTCCTGCGCGAAAGCTACCCGACCGAAGTGGTGGCGATGGGCGGCATGTCCATTCTGCTGGCGACAGGCGTGCTGCCCTATCAGGACGCGGTTGCCGTTCTGTCGAACCCTGCCCCTTGGACGATTGCGGCGATGTTCATCATTGTGGGCGCCTTGGTGCGCACCGGAGCGCTGAACGCTCTGACGACCATTGCCGAGCGGCAGGCCAAGGTCTCGCCTGCCCGCGCCATCGGCGGCGGGCTGCTGTTCGTGGCGCTGGCAAGTGCCATCATGAACAACACCCCGCTTGTCGTCGTGATGATCCCTGTTTTTGTCCAGCTTGCGCGGACGTTGGGGACTTCTGCTTCGAAACTGCTGATCCCGCTGAGTTACGCGGCCATCGTCGGTGGCACGCTGACCTTGCTGGGCACCTCAACCAACCTGCTGGTGGACGGTGTGGCAAGGGCCTCGGGCATGGCGCCCTTTGGCCTGCTGGAGATCATGCCGGTGGGTCTGGTGGTCGTGGCCTGGACGTTCACCTACCTCTATTTCATGGCCCCGCGCCTGCTGCCCGACCGGCAGAGCATGGCGACGATGTTGTCAGACCGCTCCAAAAAGAAGTTCTTTTCCGAGGCGATTATCCCCCCTGACAGCAACCTGATCGGGCGCGAGGTGACAGATGTGCAGCTTTTCAAGCGCGACGGGGTGCGCCTGATCGACGTTGTGCGCGGTGACCAGTCGCTGCGGCGCAACCTCAAAGGTGTGACCTTGCAGGTGGGTGATCGCGTGGTGCTCCGCACCGAGATGACCGAGCTTTTGTCCTTGCAGCGCAACAAGGAGTTGCGGCGGGTCGATCAGCTTTCGGCGGTGGAAACCAAAACGGTCGAAGTGCTGATCACACCCAACTGCAAGATGGTCGGGCGGCGCATGGGCAACATGAGGCTGCGGCGGCGCTATTCTGTCTACCCATTGGCCGTGCATCGGCGTGACGCCAATATCAGCAACCAGATCGACGATATCGTGATCCGCGTGGGCGATACGATCCTGCTGGAGGGCGCGCCCGAGGATATCCAGCGTCTGGCCGAGGATATGAACCTTGGTGATGTGTCCGAGGCCTCGCAGCGCGCCTTCCGGCGCAACCGCGCGCCGGTGGCGATTGGCGTGCTGCTGGCCGTGGTCGTGCTGGCCGCACTATCGGTCGCGCCGATCCTGCTTTTGGCGATGCTGGGTGTGACAGTCGTTCTTGTGACCCGCTGTATCGACGCAGAAGAGGCGTTTTCATTCATTGACGGGCGGCTGCTCGCGCTGATTTTTGCCATGTTGGGGGTCGGCTCCGCGCTGCAATCTTCAGGTGCTGTGGCGTTGATTGCCGATACCCTGTCGCCGGTGATGATGGTGCTGCCGCCTTTCTTTGTGGTGCTGGCGGTCTATATGCTTTCGAGCCTGTTGACCGAACTTGTCTCGAACAATGCGGTGGCCGTGGTGATGACACCGATTGCGATCGGCCTTGCCAGCGCTTTGGGCGTTGACCCCCGCCCGCTGGTTGTTGCCGTGATGATTGCCGCCAGCGCGAGTTTCGCCACACCTATCGGATATCAGACCAACACCCTCGTCTATGGGCCCGGCGGGTACAAGTTCACGGATTTCATCAAATTCGGCGTTCCGCTGAACCTGTCGCTTGCCCCGATTGTCTCATTCGTCATCCCCTTTGTCTGGCCGCTCTAGGCGGGGTTGCGGGGGCACCGCCCGATACCATATAGAGACGCAAATTTCCGCATACATGTGAGGTTTCACTATGGCTGGCCACTCCAAATGGGCAAACATCCAGCACCGTAAAGGGCGTCAGGACAAACTGCGCTCCAAGCTGTTCTCGAAACTGTCGAAAGAGATCACCGTGGCCGCCAAGATGGGCGACCCCGATCCCGACAAGAACCCGCGCCTGCGACTGGCGGTCAAGGAGGCCAAGTCGAACTCGGTTCCCAAGGATGTGATCGAGCGCGCGATCAAGAAATCCCAAGGTGGGGACGCCGAAAGCTATGAGGAAATCCGCTATGAGGGCTACGGCCCCGGTGGTGTGGCTGTCATTGTTGAAGCGATGACCGACAACCGCAACCGGACCGCCTCGACCGTGCGGTCGACCTTTTCCAAGAACGGCGGCAACCTTGGCGAAACCGGTTCCGTGGGTTTCATGTTCGACCGCAAGGGCGAGGTGGTCTATCCCGCGTCTGTCGGTGATGCGGACACCGTGATGATGGCGGCCATCGAGGCCGGTGCCGAGGACGTGCAATCGGACGAAGACGCCCATGTCATCATCTGTGCGGACACCGATCTGAACGAAGTGTCCTCGGCATTGGAAGAGGCACTCGGCGAATCCGATTCGACCAAGCTGATCTGGAAGCCCAACATGACAACCGAGGTTGACGCCGAGGGTCTGACCAAGTTGATGAAGCTTCTGGACACGCTGGAAGAAGACGACGACGTGCAGCGTGTGACCGCCAACTTTGAAGCCTCTGACGAGGTGATGGCAGCTTTCGCGGACAGCTAGGTCATTTGGGGGCGCTGCCCCCGGCCTGCGGCCTCCCCCGAGGTATTTTTGAACATGAGAAGGTGGATCAGGGTGTGATGATGCCCTGCTCTGTCACGATCAAATCGAGCGGCTGGTCCGTGGGTTCCAGTGGCAGGTCCGGGTCTTCCTGCGCGGCATAGGCGAAACCGATGGCCAAGGTGGATTGCCTGGCGCGGAGTAGTTCCAGCGTCCGGTCGTAGAACCCCCCCCCGTAGCCCAAACGCCCGCCGGTGCGGGTGAAAGCCACAAGCGGCACGATCACGATTTGCGGGGTGAGCCAGTCACCCTTTTCGGGGATCTTTGCGCCGAACGCGCCATCGATCAGCGCGCAACCGGGTTCCCAGGTGCGGAATTTGAGCGGGGTTGCCGCCCCCATGATAACGGGCACACCGACGGGGCCGTGGGCTGCGGCCTCTTCCATTGCTGGCAGCGGATCGATTTCCGTGCGCATCGGCATGTAGCCTGCGAGCGGCACGCCGCGATATCCGGCGAGGACTTCGCTGAGATATCCGGCCGTCGCCTGATGCGGGGTATGGGCGGCCTTGCGCCGGGCGAAGGCCGCTTGCCGTGCCGCCGATTTGTCGATCACAGAAGCCACAGGGCAGCCAGTCCGAGGAAGGCAAAGAAGCCCACCACATCCGTCACGGTTGTCACGAACGCGCCCGAGGCGAGTGCGGGGTCGATCCCGAGCTTTTCGAGGATGACAGGGATAGCCGTGCCCGCCAGACCCGCAACCACAAGGTTGATCACCATCGCAACGCCGATCACCACGCCCAGCATGGGCGAGCCGAACCAGACCACGCCCACGACCCCCATGATCACGGCAAAGACTGTGCCATTGATCAGGCCCACCAGCACCTCGCGGCGAATGACGCGCCAGACATTGGCGGTGGTCAGGTCGCGCGTGGCCAAGGCACGCACGGCCACAGTCAGCGACTGCGTGCC
>CAZOMZ010000103.1:0-6622 GCA_964581065.1 uncultured Loktanella sp.
TGCGGGCCTCGGCCATCTGCATTTTTCCCGGCGGCTTTGGCACGCTGGACGAAATGTTCGAAGCCCTGACGCTGATCCAGACCGGCCGGATGGAGCGTGTACCTTTCCTGCTGTTCGGTCGCGAGTTCTGGGAAAAGATCATCAACTGGGAGGCACTGGCGGACGCCGGCACGATTTCTGAAGAAGATCTCGACCTGTTCCGCTTTGTCGAAACCGCAGACGAGGCCGTCACTGCAATTGACAGCTGGGAAGGCAAGGGCGAACGCCGCGGCCTGATCCCGGGGCGGTAGGATGCATCGCGCATTCATGGTGATGGGCGTGTCGGGTTGTGGCAAGTCTACCGTCGGCGCGGCCTTTGCCCATGCGATCGGGGGCAGGTTTCTGGACGGAGACGACTACCACCCCCAAGGCAACGTCGATCACATGGCCGCAGGCAAACCGCTTACGGACGACATGCGCTGGCCGTGGCTGACCTTGCTGTCTCAGGCGGTCAATACTGCCCGCGAAACCGAGGATACGGTCTTTGCCTGTTCAGCCTTGCGCCGTGCTTATCGCAACTTCCTGCGCCAGCGCATTCCCGCCTTGGAGGTCATTTATCTGGACGCACCGCAGGACGTCGTCAGCGCACGCATGGCCGCACGGACCGATCATTTCATGCCAGCTTCATTGCTCGACAGCCAGTTGGCAACGCTGGAGAAACCGGCGACGACATTTGCATCGCTCCGCATCGATCAGCCGATTGATGAGATGGTCGCCGCCCTAGTCCGCCGTATCTGACGGCACCTCAAGCCCCTGCATCGGGGGCTTCTGGGGTTCACGGATGGCTTGAATTGCGGCCTTCGCCAGAAATGCGCCCGCTGTCCCGACCTCTTCTGCAACGGTCAGGATGTCGGCGCGAAAAAGCTTGAGAAAGGGCACGGCCTCTTTCGCGAAAATGTCCACGTTCTGGCCCACCGTCGCGTGTCGTTGTTCAACGGCCGAGACTGCAGCCATTGCCGACGATGTCGAGGCAACAATAATGCCGTCGATATCAGGATGTGTTCCCAACATGTCGAAGATATAATCGACCACCAGAGCAGTGGTGCTGTCGCTGGTCACGATATCGGAAACCGTCAGTGCTGTGCCATGCGCCTCTGCGGCAGCGGATGCCCCGGCAATCATGTGCTGCGCATAGGCGTGTTCCCTTGGTGGTGCGACGAGCAACAGGTGCCTGCGGCCTCGTGCGATCAGCCGTTCGGCGGCCAGCTTGCCGAATGCTTCGTTGTCGTAGTCGTAGTAGGAATGGCGCTCGGGCTGCGAGGTGCGGCCATGAGTGGCAAAGGGAAAGTTCCGCTCAATCAGGTAATTCACGCGCGGATCGTCGGGCTTGATCTGGTTCATGATGATCGCGTCTGCCGAACCGGTTTCGACGATATACTTCACGGGGACCATCGGGTCCTGATCGGGAAAGAAGGGCGTGACGATCAAATGATAGGGCGTATCACGCAGACCGCCCGCCACCGAAGAGATCAGCCGCGCGGTGTGGCTCATCAGGTCAAGTTCGGTCGACATCACAAGACTGATGACATTCGTGCGGCCCGTCCGCAGGCGGACCCCGGCCCGATTGGGGACGTAGCCGATCTCGTCTGCAATCTTGCGAATCAGCTTTTTGGTATCGGCACCGATATCGGGCGCATCATTGAGCGCGCGCGACACTGTCGGCACCGCCAGCCCGCTGATTCGCGATATCGTCTTCAAGGTCGGCTTGGCTTCGAGCGGTGGCGCGGCCTGAATTTTGCCTGTGGAAGGCTTTGCTTGTGTCATGTCGCGCTACCCCCCTTTTGACAGTGCACCGGAGCGTCAATTCATGCCTTATCGCGTTATTGAGTAAGGCAAAAGCATCCTAACAACAGTGCGTTAAGCGGGTGTCGTCGTGATTGCGTTTATCCTGCATAAAAGTTCTTGCCGGGTCAATCTAAATCGTTATAGGCTCTACTACAACGATTTAGAACCAGGGAGGAGATAATCGTGAAATTGTCAACAAAACTGCTGGCGGCGACCGCTATCGTCAGCGCATCTGCTGCATCCGCCGTTGAGCTTGAAGTCACGCATTGGTGGACATCCGGTGGTGAAGCTGCCGCTGTTGCAAAGTTTGCAGAGGCATGGAACGCCACCGGCAACACTTGGGTTGATGGCGCAATCGCCGGTTCAGGCGGCACCGCCCGCCCGATCATTATTTCCCGCATTCTGGGTGGCGACCCGATGGCAGCAACCCAGCTGAACCACGGCCGTCAGGCTGAAGAGCTGATCGAAGCCGGCCTGATGCTGGACCTGACCGACGTCGCCGAGGCCGGCGGCTGGAAAGACATCGTGAACCCGTCCTCGCTGCTGGACAGCTGCACGCTGGATGGCCGCATTTACTGCGTGCCTGTGAACATCCACTCGGCTCAGTGGCTGTGGCTCAGCCACGATGCCTATGAAACCGCCGGTCAGCCGGTACCAACCAACTGGAACGAATTCGTTGCATCCGCTCCTGCACTTGAAGCAGCAGGTCTGATCCCGCTTGCGATGGGTCAGCAGGGCTGGCAGCAGAACCTTGCCTTCGGCGCCATCACAATCGCGGTTGCCGGTCTGGACGACTGGCGCGAAGTCACCGTGAACAAGAACGCTGATGTTGCCCGTGGCGAAAGCTATGCCGCCGTCTTCCAGGCTGCCGCCGACGCGCGTGAACTGGCACGTGACAGCAACGTCCAGGACTGGAACCAGGCCACAAACCTCGTGATCACCGGTCAGGCAGGCGCACAGCTGATGGGTGACTGGGCGCAGGGTGAATTCTCGGTTGCCGGTGCTGTCGAAGGTCAGGACTACTCCTGTCTGCCAGGTCTGGGTCTGAACGAGATCCTCGATACCGGTGGTGACGCCTTCTACTTCCCGGTAAACGACGATCCGGAAATCACAGCCGCCCAGAAAGAACTGGCCGCACTTCTGATTTCTCCTGAAGTTCAGGTGTCCTTCAACCTTGCAAAAGGTTCGCTGCCAGTACGTGGCGACATCGACATGTCGACCGCAAACGGCTGCATGCAGAAGGGTCTGGGCATTCTGGCCGACGGTGGCATCCTGCCATCCGGTGACCAGTCGCTTTCAGCTGATACGCAAACCCAGATCGAAGACCTGATGGCTCAGTTCTGGTCCAGCGATATGCCAGCCGATGAAGCTCAGGCGAAATACGCCGACATCATCGCAAGCGCTGACTAAGCACACCTCCCAGATGGTCCGTTGCGCAGAACGCGCAGCGGGCCGTTTGGACCTTTGACGAGAAGTCTGGCGCGAGACCGGACTCATAGCCAACAGGGGGAGCCGCCATGTCAATGGCCGAAGAACAGGTGCCAATGCGCGGCGCCGACGCAAAGCGACCGTCACGCCTATTCAAGAACCTCTCTGCAAAGATCGCCTCGATCCCGATGATCGTGACCGCCCTTTGCGTCTTTGTCGGCGGGACCGCATGGACCGTCATCTACTCATTCACTGATTCACGGATGCTCCCGCGCGAGCGCTTCGTGGGCCTTGCCCAATACGAGCGCCTCTGGGACACCGACCGTTGGATCATCTCGATCAAGAACCTTGCCATCTATGGTGTCTGTTCGATGATCCTGACGCTGTTCATCGGATTTTGTCTGGCGGCCTGTCTGGACCGCAAAATCCGGTTCGAAAGCGCCTTCCGCACGATCTTCCTTTATCCCTTCGCATTGTCCTTTGTTGTGACAGGTCTGGCATGGCAGTGGATCTTGAACCCCGACTTCGGCATCCAGAATGTTGTCCGCGACTGGGGTTGGGAAAGCTTCAACTTCGACCCGCTGAACAACCCTGACATCGTGATGTTCGGCCTGCTGATCGCCGGTATCTGGCAGGGCAGCGGTCTGATCATGTGTATCATGCTGGCCGGTTTGCGCGGCATTGATGAAGACATCTGGAAGGCCGCCAAGGTCGACGGCATCGGCACGATCAAGACCTATGTGGTCGTCATCATCCCGATGATGCGGCCCGTCTTCATCACCTCACTGGTGCTGATCGCATCGGGCATCATCAAGCTCTATGACCTTGTGGTGGCGCAAACGGGGGGTGGCCCGGGCCTCAGTTCCGAAGTCCCCGCCAAATACGTGATCGAATACATGTTCCGCGCGCAGAACCTCGGTCAGGGCTTTGCAGCCTCGACGATGATGCTCTGCTCGGTCGTGATCATTCTGATCCCTTGGGCTTACCTTGAATTCGGAGGCAAGAAACGTGGTTGATACTGCAATGCACACGGGCGCTGCCGCCATGAGTGGTCCCAAGGGGCCGAAACCCAAAAAGCGGTTCAGCCGCAATAACATCTTCCTTTACGGGACACTGATCGTCGTCAGCATGTATTACCTGCTGCCGCTCTATGTGATGATCGTGACCTCGCTGAAGGGAATGCCGGAAATCAGTCTTGGCAACGTTTTTGGTCCACCACTGGAAGTCACCTTCCAGCCTTGGGTCAAAGCATGGGCCGAAGCCTGTACCGGTCTTGACTGCACGGGTCTGTCCAAGGGTTTCTGGAACTCGGTGCAGATCCTGATCCCTTCTGTGGTCCTGTCGATCGCGGTGGCATCGGTGAATGGATACGCGCTGTCCCTGTGGAAGTTCAAAGGGTCCGAGGTGTTCTTCACCATTCTGATCATCGGGGCCTTCATCCCCTATCAGACGATGCTTTATCCCATCGTGATCATGCTGCGGGAAATCGGGCTGATGGGCGATCTGTGGGGGCTGGTTCTGGTGCACACGGTCTTCGGGATGCCGATCCTGACCTTGCTGTTCCGTAATTACTTTGCCTCGGTCCCGGAAGAGCTGTTCAAGGCCGCCCGCGTCGACGGTGCGGGGTTCTGGCAGATCTACTTCCAGATCATGCTGCCGATGGCGCTGCCGATCTTTGTGGTGGCGATCATCCTGCAGGTCACAGGTATCTGGAACGACTTCCTCTTCGGGGTGATCTACACCAAACCTGAAACCTATCCGATGACGGTCCAGCTCAATAACATCGTGAACTCGGTGCAGGGCGTGAAGGAATACAACGTCAATATGGCAGCCACGCTGCTGACCGGCCTTGTTCCCCTCGTCATCTACTTCGCCTCTGGCAAACTCTTTGTGCGCGGCATCGCTGCGGGTGCTGTGAAAGGCTGATCCATGTCTCATTCTGTTGAAATCAAGAAACTCGATCTCTCGTTCGGACAGGTTAAGGTTCTGCAAAACCTCGACCTCGACATCAATGAAGGTGAATTCCTTGTCCTGCTGGGGTCATCCGGCTGCGGTAAGTCGACACTCCTGAACTGCATCGCGGGCCTTTTGGAAGTCACCGACGGGCAGATCTTCATCAAGGGCAATAACGTCACCTGGGCCGAGCCTTCCGAGCGCGGCATCGGGATGGTGTTCCAGTCCTATGCGCTCTACCCCCAGATGACCGTGCGCGGGAACCTTTCCTTTGGCCTGAAGAATGCCAAGGTGCCAAAGGCCGAGATCGACAAGCGCGTCGCCCGCGCCGCTGAAATCCTGCAGATCGAGCCGCTACTCGACCGCAAGCCGGGTGCTTTGTCCGGTGGTCAGCGTCAGCGTGTCGCGATTGGCCGCGCGCTGGTGCGTGATGTGGATGTGTTCCTCTTTGACGAACCGCTGTCCAACCTTGATGCGAAACTGCGGGTTGATTTGCGCGTGGAGCTCAAGCGTCTGCACAACCAGTTGCAGAACACCATGATCTACGTGACCCACGACCAGATCGAGGCGATGACACTGGCCGACCGGATCGCAATCATGAAGGGCGGCAAGATCATGCAGCTTTCGTCACCTGACGAGATCTACAACAAGCCGCGCAACCTTTATGTGGCCGACTTTATTGGCTCTCCGTCGATGAACTTCCTCGAAGGGCATCTGGAGGCTGGCAGCTTCAAGGTGGATGACATGGTCATGCCGATGACCGGATATGAATTTGCGGCACCACAAACCGCTGATCGCCCCGCCATCATTGGTATCCGTCCCGAGCATGTCGTCACCGGCGAACTTGTCAGCAACGCGCCGCTGCAATTTGATGTGGATATCGATCTGGTCGAGCCGATGGGCTCTGACACGCTGGTCTACGCCAAGTTGGGTCGTCACCCTTTCCGCATCCGCATGGACGGTCAGGCAAAGGTGCGCGCCGGTGAATCCATCGCCATCGGTGTTGACCCGTCCCGTGCGTCCCTTTTTGACAAAGCAACCGAGGACCGTCTGTGATCCCAATTCCATTGACGGGGGAATGGTCGCTGTCCGACGAGAGCGGCCATTTTTCTTGCCCGATCCACTTTCCGACCGATGCGATCACGGCGCTTGAGCAGGCCGATCTGATCCCTGATCCCTATTGGGGCCGGAACGAATACGACCTGCGCTGGATTGCCGAACGCGATTGGACCGCGACACGGCAGGTCACACTGGACCGGACCGATGTGGAACTTGTCCTGTCGGGCGTGGATACGATTGTCGAAGTGCGTGTGAACGGCGTGCATATCTTCACCTGCGACAACGCCTTCCGCACGTTCCGCGTGCCTCTGGATCAAGCTGCCAAAGTCGGTACGAACACGGTCAGCCTGACCTTCAA
>CAZOMZ010000104.1:0-6586 GCA_964581065.1 uncultured Loktanella sp.
GAAAATACATGGAACTTGCGGTGCAAGCCCTGCATGATGCCTTCGAGTTGGAAAAGGCGGCCTGATCACAACCATCGGGGTCCGCTGCTTTCGGGGGGCCGATGCCACAGCGCATGGAAAGCGAAAGTCGCAAGCTTCTCGGACGTTTGCGCGAAGCACTTGCGGCTGACAACGAAGGTCAGGCGCGGCTGGATGCTGTCGTCGGCCTGATTGCTGATTCAATGGGCACCGAGGTGTGCTCGATCTATCTGTTCCGCGACCCTGAAACACTGGAGCTTTGTGCGACGCGCGGGTTGCAGGCCGAAGCCGTGCACAAGACACGCATGCGGCTTGGTGAAGGTCTCGTGGGCCGTACGGCCAAAAACCGCGCCGTGATCAATACCGCTGATGCGCCTTCGACCAAGGGTTTCCGCTATATGCCCGAGACGGGCGAGGAACGCTATTCGTCGTTCTGTGGCGTGCCGATCCAGCGGCTGGGCGAGGCTTTGGGCGTTCTGGTTGTCCAGTCCAAGGATGCGCGCAAGTTCACCAATGACGAAGTCTATGCGCTGGAAATCGTGGCGATGGTCATCGCCGAGATGACCGAGCTTGGCGCCTTTGTTGGTGAAGGGGCCGCCCTCTCGGCGCGCCACCAGCAACCGGTGATGCTGCGCGGGTCGGTCGGGCAGGAAGGGGCCAGCGAAGGTCACGTCTATCTGCATGAACCCCGCGTGGTGGTCACAAATCCGATCTCGGATGATCCCGAAACCGAGCGCGCCCGCCTGATCACCGCGATCGACCAGTTGCGCAGCGGCGTTGACGACCTGTTGACCGATACGTCCAGTGTTGATGGCGAGCAGCGGCAGGTCCTGGAAGCCTACCGCATGTTCGCCAATTCGAGCAGCTGGCTACGCCGGATGGAAGAAGACGTGATGAACGGTCTTTCCGCCGAGGCCGCCGTTGAGAAGGAACAGTCGCTGGCGCGGGCCCGCCTGTCCAAAGCGGCCGATTCCTATCTGCGCGAAAGGCTGCATGATCTGGACGATCTGTCCAACAAACTGCTGCGCATTCTGACCGGTCAGGGGGCAGAGGCGCGGGCCGATATGCCTGAAGACCCGATTCTGGTAGCCCGCAATATCGGCCCCGGCGAGTTGCTGGAATACGGCAAGAAGATCAAGGGAATCGTCCTTGAGGAAGGCTCGGTCGGGAGCCATGCCGCGATTGTCGCCCGTGCCTGGGCCATTCCGCTGATCATCAATGCCAAAGGTGTCACAACCGAAGCCCTGAATGGCGACCCGATCCTCGTGGATGGCGATCAGGGGATCGCCCATCTGCGCCCCGACGATACCGTGCAGGCCGCCTTCCGCGACAAGCTGGCCATGCAGACACGCGCGCAGGAACGCTATGCCTCGATCCGCGACCTGCCGGCGACGGCGAAATGCGGCACGACGGTTTCGCTGCAAATGAATGCAGGGCTGATCGCCGATCTGCCGTCGCTTGCCGGTTCGGGGGCCGAAGGGGTCGGTTTGTTCCGGACAGAGTTGCAGTTTCTGGTGCGCAACCAGATGCCACGGCGGGCCGAGCTTTCGGCGCTGTATTCGCGGGTTCTCAAGGCCGCAGATGGTAAACGCGTGGCGTTCCGGACACTCGATATCGGGTCCGACAAGGTTCTGCCCTACATGAAGCCCAACGACGAGCCGAACCCTGCGATGGGCTGGCGTGCGATCCGTGTTGGTCTGGACAAGCCCGGCGTCTTGCGGATGCAGTTGCAGGCGCTTCTGCGTGCTGCCGCTGGCGGGCCGCTGACGGTGATGTTTCCCTTCGTGACACAGCTGAGCGAATTCAATGCCGCCCGAACCGAGATGGACAAAGCCGTCGCCCGCGAAACCAAGCTGGGGCATCCGCTGCCGTCCGAGTTGAAGGTCGGCGCGATGCTTGAGACACCATCGCTGGCCTATGCGCCCGATGCCTTCTTCAAAGAGGTCGACTTCGTTTCGATTGGCGGCAACGATCTGAAACAGTTCTTCTTTGCGGCCGACCGTGAAAACGAGAGGGTGCGCAAACGCTATGACACGCTGGATGTCAGTTTTCTGTCATTCATCAAGTTTGTCGTCGAGCGTTGCGCAAAGTATGACACCCCGCTGTCCTTCTGCGGCGAAGACGCAGGCCGCCCCGTCGAGGCGCTTTGCTTTGCGGCTTTGGGTATTCAGACACTGTCGATGCGTCCGGCCTCGATCGGGCCGGTCAAGCACCTGCTGCGGCGCGTCGATCTGAACGACGTCCGCAAAGTCATGGATGAAGCGATCGAAAGCGGCGAGCAATCGGTGCGTCGCGCTGTTGCCGATTGGCTGGTCTATCAGGTCTGAGGCAGTTCCGCGCCTGCGAGCACCTTGTGAAACTGCTCGGCGACCTGATCTTCGCCGTAGATCCGCGCCAGACGGCGCAGGCCGAAATGCACATGGGCCATTTCAACGTAGTAATCGACAAAGGCGTAGTTCGTTCCGGCCCCTGCCGCCGCGCCCAGAATGGGCACCGTTTGGGTTGCGAGCTTTTGTGACAGGATCGTCGCAAAGCGCGGAGCAACCTTGGCGATCAGCCCGTTGACCGCTGCGCCAGTGATCCCCAAACGCGCACCGATAAAGGCGGTGTCGACCCCGTCGTCTTCGGTACCCGGGCCACCTGCCCCGAAAACTGCAAGGCATTGCGCGCGCGTCTCATTGCTGTCGGCATCCTCTCCGTTCGCTACGGCAACATGATGGACAGCACGAAAGATCAATGTCGTGGCAACCGGTATTTCGGCAATCGCCGTTGGCAAGCCGCCAAAGCCGCCGATAGCACCCGAAACAGTCCCGAGAATCCGATGCGCCCTGTCCGATCCGATCTTGCCACCCACACCATTGCGCGACTTTGCCGCCGCATCATAGCTGTGACGCAGGGCTGCACGCGCTGCGGCGTCGATTTCCTTGCGTGCGCCATTGGGAAGCAAGCGCAAGCCGTCCTCGACCTGTCCGCCGATGTAGTTGATCGCCTTCATCAAAAGCCCGTTCGCGGCCTTCTGGCGGCGCGCCAACCCTGCGATTTCCCGTCGTGCCGCGTCGGTCAGCGGCGCAGGTGGCGCTGCAGGGTTGATTTCTTTCATGGCGTGGTCTGGCGTGCTCATACAGGGCAGATGGGGTTTGACCGGCCCGAATTCAATCGCGATCGCGTCGCACCTCGCCCGAGATGCCGTCCCAAGCGCCTTCGGTCAGGGCAAGTCCAAGGACGCGGTCAGGGTTCGTTGGTGGCGGCATGACGACGTCATTCAGCCGCGTAAAGCCATAGCGGCCGTAGTAGGGTGCATCCCCCACCAGCATGACGCGGTCCCACCCGATTGCGCGGGCGCGTTCAAGACAGTTCTGCATCAACATGGCTGCGATACCTTCCCCCTGCCGCGTCGGGTGGACCGCAATCGGCCCAAGCAAGACAGCGCGGTGGGGGCCAATGCCGACCGGCCAGTTCCGCACGGCTCCGGCAAGAATGCCCATATCGTCCCGTGCCGTCAGGCAAAGATCGGAGATCGGCAGCACGCCTTCGCGCAGACGATAGGACGACAACGCCGACCGGCCGGGCGCAAAACACAGATCGAACAGCGCCTCGATCTCCCACCAGTCGTCCTGGGATTCCCTGGCCAGTGTCATTGCAGGTTGTTGCATGTGTCTTTCGTCTGGCCAGCTACTGGTCCGCAGGCTACCTAAGCTCTGTCCAAACGAAAAGGTTTCGCATGTTCTATGAGCCCAAAAACGGCCACGGCCTTCCGCATAACCCCTTCAACGCCGTCGTCACGCCGCGTCCGATCGGCTGGATTTCGACCCGCGGGGCAGACGGGCGGGACAACCTCGCGCCCTACTCCTTTTTCAATGCGGTGGCCTATGTCCCGCCACAGGTCATGTTCGCCTCGACGTCAGCCAAGGGCGACCGGGGCGACACCAAGGATTCGGTGGCCAATATCCGCGAGACCGGCGTCTTTGCCGTGAACATCGTCGAGTATGCGGCCCGCGACCAGATGAACAAGACGTCGGCGGGCTGGGGGCGCGACGAGGACGAATTCGAGATGGCAGGCATCGAAAAAGCCGCCTGTGAGACCATCGCCTGCCCGCGCGTCGCAGCAGCCCCCGCAACGCTGGAATGCACCCTGACCCAGATCGTCAGACTTCCCGGAGAGGCCAATTTTGCTGTCTTTGGCGAAGTCACAGGCGTGCATCTGCGTGACGACTGTCTGGTCGATGGTGCTTTCGATGTCACGCGGTTCAACCCGCTGACGCGCTTGGGCTATCGCGACTATTCCGTTGTGCGTGAGGTCTTCAGCCTAAACCGCCCCGACGACTAGATAGAGCGTATAGGCCGCGTAAACGGCCACCAGCATCGCGCCAGAGACGCGGCTCAGAATTCCAAAGGCATACATCAGCACAAGCGGGACAATCGCAGCGCCTGCAAAGACCCAAAGGGTGATACCCAGCATCTCTGGCGGCACGGCCAGCGGCGTCACCATCGCGGTGATCCCCAGAATGCCAAGCACGTTGAAAATATTTGAGCCGATGACGTTGCCGACGGCAATCGCCCCGTGTCCCCTGCGGGCAGCCAGCACCGAGGTAACGAGTTCGGGCAACGACGTGCCGATTGCAACAATGGTCAGACCGATCACCGCTTCCGACACACCCAGCACCCGCGCGATATCGCTTGCACCGGCAACAAGCCAGTTGGCCCCCAGGATCACGCCAACCAGACCAGCCACAAAAAAGGCAAAGCCACGCCAGAGCGGATCGGGTTCCTCCGGCATGTCCAGATCGGCCTCGCCCCCCGCAAAGAGCGTATAGATCAGATAGGCGGCCAATGCGGCAACGCTTGCGAGGCCCGCCCAGAAACCGACCGTTCCGGTCAGAATGACCGCGATTGCCAGACCGGTCGCGGCAACCATGACATAGCCATCTCTGCCAATAAGCGCGCCAGCGGCAACAGGCGCGATCAGTGCTGCCATGCCAAGGATCAGGAAAGTGTTTGCGATGTTGCTGCCGACCACATTGCCCAGCGCGATCCCCGGCAATCCGTTCAGCGCGGCCACAAGGCTGGTCATCAGCTCTGGCGCCGAAGTCCCAAAGCCGACGAGGGTCAGCCCGATGACCAAGGGCGACAGTCCGGCCCGCTGGGCCACCGCAACAGCACCCCGCACCAGCCCTTCACCACCAGCCAGCAACGCGCCAAGGCCCAGCGCCACGAGCAACAGATCAAACAACATGGCGCACCTTTCACATGCGGGAGATACCGCGCAGATGGTGCGCGCTCTCAGGCTTTACAAGCCCCTTCGCCAAGGGATCAGTGCCCGCCGATAATTCCCGTCCGCACGCCGTAGTCGACCGCCAGCGCGTAATCGGGATCATCGTCACTATCGACCATCAGATGCCCGGCTTTGGACAGCAGCTTATGGCAGTCACGGCTGAGGTGGCGCAACTGGATCGCCTTGCCTGCATCCTCATACCGCTGGGCGACGGCCTCGATCGCCTGCAAGGCCGACTGGTCGGCCACACGGCTGCCTGCAAAGTCGATGATCACAAGATCAGGATCGGACTCCACGTCGAAAATCTCCATGAATCCATCGGACGACCCGAAGAAAAGCGGCCCCTGAATCTCGTAGACCTGAGCGCCTGCGGCGGTCCGGCTTTCGCGTTTGATGGCATGGATGCGGGTCGCGTTGCTCCAGGCATAGGCGAGGGCCGAAACGATCACACCGACAACAACGGCAGTGGCAAGGTCGGTCGCCACAGTCACGATGGTCACAAGGATTGTCACAAAGGCATCCGTGCGCGGGACCTTGCGCAGGATGCGCAGCGAATTCCACGCAAATGTCCCGATCACCACCATGAACATCACACCGACAAGGGCCGCCAGCGGGATCTGCTCGATCAGGCCGCTTGCAAAAAGGATGAAGGCCAGCAGGAAGAGCGCGGCCGCCGTGCCCGCAATCCGCGTCCGGCCACCGGATTTCACGTTGATCATTGACTGACCGATCATCGCACAGCCACCCATACCGCCGAAGAAACCTGTCACCGTATTGGCGGCACCCTGCGCCAGACATTCGCGGCTGGCGCCACCGCGCTTGCCGGTCATCTCGCCGACAAGGTTCAACGTCAGCAGGCTCTCGATCAGACCAATGGCCGCAAGGATCAGCGCATAGGGCAGGATGATCTCGAAGGTTTCCCATGTCAGCGGGACCATCGGAATGTGGAAGGCGGGCAGACCGCCTTCAATGCTGGCCAGATCACCGACCAAAGGCACCTCCAGCCCCAAGCCGATCACGATGGCTGCGACAATCGCGATGCCTGCCAGCGGAGCGGGAACGGCATTGGTGATCTTCGGCATGATCCAGATGATTGCCATGGTCAGTGCCACCAGACCCAGCATCAGATAAAGCGGCGCGCCCGAAAGCCACTCGCCGTTCGCCATGCCATGCCCTGCGGCCTCGGCCGACCCGGGCACCTGAAACTGGCCCAGCTGGGCCAGAAAGATCACAATCGCCAGACCGTTCACAAAGCCCAGCATCACGGGATGCGGCACCAGACGGATGAATTTGCCC
>CAZOMZ010000105.1:0-6582 GCA_964581065.1 uncultured Loktanella sp.
TTCGTAGGCCACCGGACAGCCATCGGCCCCAGGCACCACAGACATCCTGTCCGAGCGCAACACATGCAGCTCGACCGGCGCACCATCCTCGGCCATAGCAGCCTCAAGATAGCCGTTGCCTGTCAGCAGCATCTGGCCAAACAAGGCCTCGAACAGCTCGGCCCGTCCCTGCCCGGCATTGGGGCGCGTCAAAAGCGCCTGCACCGGATGGGTATCGAAAGGCGCGCCAGCCTCCTGCACGATCACGGGGATCGCTGCCGCCGCCTCAGCGATCAGCTTGACCGCACGAAAGCCCACCGGATTGCCGGTAAACCCCGCCTTGGTGAGTGATGACACATCGCGTGGAGACCACACGACACGTCCAGCCCCGCCAAGGGCCGCAACCCGTCCCGCAGCCGAGGCCTTGACCTCAACCTCTGCTTTCTGCGGCCCCCTGCGGAGCATCCAATCAAACATGCGTTTCTCCCTTGCGACAGCCCGTCGGGGCCATTTGCAGTTCACGAGAAACAATTTGCCGGACAATAGTTCCGAACTGTGAAACGGGGCGCGCGATGCGCCCCGCAACACCTCTCACAGCAAACGAATCTGGGGGTTTCGCCAATTGGCCGCCGGCAGAATCATCAGGTCATGCAATGCCCAGACCAGCGCGTCGACACGGTCAGGCGACCCGCGGCCTGCAAATCCGGCCGAGGTCATCTGCACCATCTGGTCCTCCAACTGACCCAGCCCCGGCAGATGGCTGACCCGCCCCTGCTCGTAGAGCGCCGCCACCGGCTCGGCCCGCGCCACCTTGCCTCGTGACGCACGCACTGCGCGGTAAGGCACCAGCGGATCAACTTGGCGCAAGACAGCCTCGACCATTTCGCCCCCTTGATTGACCTCGGCGACCAACCGGTCAGCCCCGTGGCGGTGCAATGCCGCAATCGCTGCCTCGGCCCAGACAGCGGGGCTGGCTGCCGTCACCGTGGCATCCTCCAGCACCACCGCCCGCCAGTTCTGCACCGGCCCCTGCATCACCACACCCGCCACGATGATCCCGCAGGCATCGGCCTGCCCGTGCGACGCGGCGTTCGGATCAACCGCTACGACAATGCGATCAAGCTTCGGCACCTCGTCGACCCGCGCTATCCCCTCAAGCGACCACAGCGCCCCTTCGATCTGGGACAAAAGCAGGCCTTCGATCTCCTGACGGCCCAACGTCGTGCCGCCATAGCGTGTTTCAATCTCTTCGAGAAACCCCGCCGCCAGATTGGCGCTGTTGGCCTGTGTCGGCGCATGGGTCATCACCGTCGAACCGCGCGTCAGCAACGTCTCCAGCAGAGCCGACCGGCGCGGCGTTGTCGTCACACAGGCGCGTGGATCATCCCCCAGACGCAAGCCGAACTGGAGCATATCCCACGCCTCCTGTGCGCGCTTCCACTTGGCCAGTTCATCGACCCACAAGGCCTCGAACTGTCGACCGCGCAAGCTTTCGGGATCATGGGCCGACAGCACCTGCGCCTCCGCCCCATTGGGCCAGGCCAGCAAATTTCGCCCCGCGATCCAGCTCGGGCGGCGGTCCGGCGGAGAGATGGCCAGTATCCCGCTCTCACCAAAGACCATCACTTCACGCGCCTGCTCCATCGTCTCGCCCACCAGCGCCAGCCGCTTTACGCGGCCCGCCCGCAGCGGTGTGCGGCCCTCGATCATCCAGCGGACCCATTCCGCGCCCGCACGGGTCTTGCCCGCGCCACGCCCCCCGAGGATCACCCAAGTGCGCCAATCCCCCTCAGGAGGCGCCTGATGCGGCAGGGCCCAAAAATCGAACAGATAGGGCAGCGCGCCCGTCTCAGCGTCATTCCTCTCCGCCAGAAACGCCGCCTGCTCCTCTTCTGGCCCGTATCCGATCAAGCGCGCGCCCGATCTCAGCGCGGACGGCGTCATAGTCGATGGCGTCTTTTTCGATATCGCGCCCGAGTTTGGCATGAAAAATCCTCTCCTGTTCTACGAGTTTCAGATGGGCCGAATGCAATTCCCCCACGCGTTTGGTGATTTCCGGTCCGGACAGCTCGGCCTGCGTGCGCCAACCCGCGATCCGGTCACGCATGAGGCGCTTGATGTCATCCGTCAGCTGACGGATTTCCTCCAGACGCGCTGCGTCCTGCGCAGGATCCCCTGCGCCCTTGGTATCGTCTGTCATTGATAATCTGCCTGTTTAGGGGTCTTCCGCCACAGGCGAGTTTCAGGCCAAGCCCAAAATCTAGCACGACTAACATACTGAAAAAGCGTCAAAAAGTCAAAGGCCCAGCCGCGAGATGCGAACGGGCCTTTCACCAATTCCTAACGATTTTCAGACGCTCAGCCGTCGCTTTCCGCCGCCTCACGCTGCGCCTCGATCTCGCGCCAACGGGCCACGTTGCGGTTGTGATCATCAAGGTTAGTCGCGAAAGCATGACCACCGGTGCCGTCAGCCACAAAGAAGATATACTCGGTGGTGTCAGGGTTCAGCGCCGCTTCAATCGCCGCTTGGCCGGGATTGGCAATCGGCGTCGGAGGCAACCCCTCAATCACATAAGTATTCCAAGGCGTTGAGGCGCGAAGTTCACTTTGACGCAACCCGCGACCCAACACACCTTCACCCAGTGTGATGCCGTAAATCACGGTCGGGTCCGTCTGCAGGCGCATGCCACGATTGAGACGGTTCACGAAGACGCTCGACACCTGCCGCCGCTCGTCCGGCACGCTGGTTTCCTTCTCGATTATGGATGCGAGAATCAGCGCCTCTTCCGGTGTCTCCAGCGGCAGCCCCTCGGCGCGGTTCTGCCAGGCTTCATCCAGAATCTGCGCCTGCAGGGCCGTCATCCGCGACAGGACAGACGACACGGTATCCCCCACCGACACATCATAATCTCGCGGCGCAAGCGACCCCTCGGGTGGTGCCACATCAATATCCGCTTGCAGGATATCCAGTTGCCCCAGCGCGTTCATGATCTGCCAACTGGTCGCCCCTTCCGCGATCACCAGCCGGAACGAGGCAGAGCCATCGTCCTTCAGCGCCAGATATTCCGCAGGCGGTTCCTCTTCGACATTCACAAAGCTCGCGATCTCTTCAAAGCGGTTCGTGGCCGGATCAAGCTCGCGCACATCCACCACGGTGCGGTTGATCCCCACACGGTAGATCACCTCGGCCCCGCAAGTGCTGCGGCCGCCACGGGTGACGATATCCACGATCTGCTCCATCGAGGCCGCTTCCGGCACGCGGTAACGACCGAATTTCAGGTCATCCGCCTTCTCGGTGTAATCGGCCCCGACCTCAAAGATAAACGGCGAGGAAATCGCCCCCTTGTCGGCCAGATCAGATGCAACCCCGCCCATGCTGCCACCACGCGGCACTTCAAGGCAGATGGCCGAGGCCAGCGGTCCCGGCGCACGATACTGGCCCGCCCCCCAAGCGATCAGCCCCCCCAAAAGGAACAGCCCCAAGGTCAGCAATGTCAGCGCATTTGCCGCGATATGGCGCCACATCAGGCGATTTTCCCGAAGATCACGCTCGCATTGGTGCCGCCGAAGCCAAAGGAATTCGACAGGGCAATATTGATCTCGGCGGGACGCTTTTCATTGGCGCAAAGGTCCACAACAGTCTCGACCGCAGGGTTATCAAGGTTGATCGTCGGCGGGGCGACCTGATCGCGGATCGCAAGGATCGAGAAGATCGCCTCGATCGCGCCAGCCGCCCCCAGCAAATGCCCTGTCATCGATTTGGTCGAGGACATCTTCAGCTTGCTGGCCGCATCACCCACCAGACGCTCGACCGCACCGAGTTCGATGGTGTCCGCCATCGTCGATGTGCCGTGTGCGTTGACATAGTTGATCTGGTCCGGCGTGATCTTGGCGTTGCGGCAGGCATTGCGCATCGCGCGCTCGGCACCTTCGTGATCGGGTGGCGGGGCGGTGATGTGGTGCGCGTCACCGCTCAGGCCATAGCCCAGCACCTCGGCATAGATCTTGGCACCGCGCGCCTTGGCGTGCTCGTATTCTTCCAGCACGACGATCCCTGCGCCCTCGCCCATGACAAAGCCGTCACGGTCCGCATCCCAAGGACGGCTGGCCACGGTCGGATCGTCATTGTGCTTGGTGCTCAGCGCCTTACAGGCGTTGAAACCGGCCATACCCAGTTCGCAAATCGCGGCCTCGGCACCACCGGCAATCATCACATCTGCATCGCCGTACTGGATCAGACGGGACGCATCGCCAATCGCATGGGCACCGGTGGAACAGGCGGTCACAACCGAATGGTTCGGACCACGGAAACCATAGCGGATCGACACCTGACCCGAGATCAGGTTGATCAGCGCACCGGGCACAAAGAAAGGCGACACACGGCGCGGGCCCTTTTCAGCCATCATGACAGCCGTGTCGGCAATCGAATTCAGACCGCCAATACCCGACCCGATCAGAACACCCGTCCGCTCCAGCGCATCGCGATCCTCGGGCTGCCAACCGGCGTCCTCGATTGCCTGCTGCGCGGCGGCCATCCCGAAAAGAATGAAGGTATCCACCTTCCGGCGCTCTTTGGCGTCCATGTATTTGTCGGCATCAAACGTCCCGTCCGAGCCGTCGCCCAAGGGCACTTCACAGGCATATTGCGTGGTCAGATTGCTGGGATCAAAGCCGGTGATCCGGCCAGCGCCAGACTGACCCTGCAGGATTCGCGACCAGCTTTCTTCGACCCCATCGGCAAGGGGTGTGACCAACCCCAACCCTGTGACAACAACACGACGCATATCCAGCCCTCACCTCTTGGCATATTTGGCGTTACTGATAGCCCAGCCGCGCGGGCATGAGCAAGAGCAGCCGCCCCATCAGGCGCAGATCGGCAAGACTTTTCACCAAGTGTTAAAAGCCTTGCACTATCGGTCAGCCACACTTCGGGCGGCAGGCAACTCATGCGACATTGCGTATTGGTCGGTATCCTTACATCGGCCCTTCTGACGGGGGCTGCGCCTGCACGTGCCAATTGCATGGTCATCGACCAGATTGACAAACTCCATGCGATCCAGACACGGCTCGCGCGTGATCCGGATACCGGACTTTTCCCCACCGATATCCGGCAGTTGCGCACAATCATGCGGACGCTCAGCAATCGCGCGGCGCTGGATGCGGTCGACGGCAACGCGCTGGTGGGACGCGGTGCCGAAATCGTCCGTTTCCTGCAGAAAACCCAACAACTGCTCGAAGGGGCCAGCCTAGACGATCCGCAATCCGTCCGGCCGCATTTTCGCGCCACCACGACCCGCAATCTCGACCGAGTGGGTGATCATCTGCACGACCTGCGGTGCACCAGTGATCAGGTCAGTGTTGATCGCGCTGCCGCAGCCGTAGCCGCGCGGACGGGCGCCACAAGCGATGCCGAAGATCTGGCGCAGGTCATGCAGGCACTCGGCGCTTTCAGGCAAGAGGTGCTGCGCCCGCGCAATCTTTTTGGTTTTGCACTTGCCCTTGGTGCCGCCTTCGCACTGGCCCCTGTGATCAGACGCTGGCTGATCCTGCGGCGGCGGCGTGCCAAGCGGCATCCCGCCAACTTCGCCACCAGCTACCGGCAGGACGATGCCGTCTCTGAGGGCAGTTTGCTGGATATCAACTGCTTTGGCGCGAAACTTGCGCGCGCTGCCGATCAGCCGCTTGAAAAGGGCGATCGTGTGGAAATCGCGATTGAGGATGATTGGATCGACGGCCAGGTTGTCTGGTCAAACCAGCACTATAGCGGTATCCAGTTCAGCCGCGCCATCAGCCTCGCCGATGTGGCAGAGGTCATCGCCCAAAGTGCCCATTCCGAAAAAGAAAACGGCGCCCCGCAGGACGCCGCTTCTAACCGGATCGATCTGGCGCTTACTGGGCGCCGTCGATGAACTTTACGGCGTCGCCGAAAGTCTGGATTGTTTCTGCTGCATCGTCTGGAATCTCGATGCCGAATTCTTCTTCGAAGGCCATGACCAGCTCGACAGTGTCGAGGCTGTCAGCGCCCAGATCATCGATAAAGGACGCAGATTCCGTCACTTTGTCTTCTTCAACACCAAGATGCTCAACAACGATCTTGCGTACGCGGTCTGCTACGTCGCTCATATCAATTCCTCATATCTTTCTGGGCTTGCGCCCGTTGTTCCCTGGGCCTCTGCCCGATTTATCTGCCCAGCCGGTTATGACGTTACGTCACACGCGCTGTTCTGCAAATCTGCGAGGCCTATAGCAGAGAATTGCCGTTAGGCAAACGCTTTCGGCCATGCAATTTGCGATGGCTTACAACATGGCCATGCCACCATTCACATGCAAGGTCGTGCCTGTTGTATAAGCGGCCTCGGGGCTCGCCAGATAGAGAACAGCGGCCGCAATCTCGTCCGCGTCGCCCATACGGCCCGCAGGAACCTGTGCCAGAATTCCGGCCTTCTGATCATCGTTAAGCTTGTCGGTCATGGCCGTGGTGATAAAGCCGGGCGCCACGCAGTTCACCGTGATCCCACGGCTGGCGACCTCATAGGCAATCGACTTGGACATACCGACCATTCCGGCCTTCGAGGCCGCATAATTCGCCTGCCCCGGGTTGCC
>CAZOMZ010000106.1:0-6533 GCA_964581065.1 uncultured Loktanella sp.
TGGCCGACCGCGATTTCGTCACCCGCGAGGAGTTCGACGCCGTGCGCGCCATGGCGCAGAAGGCGCGTGAAGAGAATGAGGCGCTGAAGGCACGGATCGAGGCGCTGGAAGGCAAGTAATCAACCGCAAGGCAGATTTGCTTCTGTGCATCATGCATGACCCAAGCTAGGCTTTGACTTACGTTAAAGCAGACAAAGGAAGATGCGGATGGGACTGGGTGATATGCTGGGCAAGGCCGCCGGTATGATGGGTGGCGACATGGATATCATGGCCAAGCTGGAAGAGCTGGGCGTTGATCCTGCGATGATTGAAAATCTTGATGTGGATGCTGCGAAGTCTTTTCTCGAAGAGAAAGGTCTTGATCTGTCGATGCTCGACAATCTTGGCATCGATGTTGAAGGTCTGATCGCCAAGCTGAAGGGCGAAGCGTAGTCGGATTACGTGGCAAACGAATGAACTGTCTGAAGCGACTAATCCTCGTACAGGCGGTTCTTATCGTTATGCGCAAATAGAGCGGTGACCTCTTCTAATGGCATATTGCGGCCCGTGTGATCCACGTTTGCCTCCGCATAGGTCGGCAGCCCGTCTGTGGGTGCCGCAGTGTCAGGCGACCAGAGTGCGGCACGAATGATCGCTTTGCCGCAGTGATAGAAAGCTTCCTCGACTTTCACGACCACCGCAAGTTCTGGTGTCCGTCCGTTGATGGCCATGCTTTCGCGTAATGGCAGATCGCGCACCACCTGAGCACTTCCGTTCACGCGCACGACCTCATTGCGGTTCGGTACGAGAAAAACCAATCCGATCCGGCCGGTTTGCATGATGTTCAAGAACCCGTCAAAGCGCCGGTTGCCTGGTCTGTCTGGGATCGCGAGTGTTTTTTCGTCCAGTACTTTCACAAATCCTGCAGGATCACCCTTTGGCGAACAGTCCAGATTGCCCGCGCGATCGACTGTGGTCATCACCAGAAACGGGGAACGTTCGATCCAGACGCGGCAATGCCTGTCGATGTGATCGATGATCTTGACGTCTTGCGTTGCGTTGGGTGGTGTCGGAACGATTGCGCGTAGCGCGGCCTCTGTCTGGATAACATCTGTCGGTTGATAGCCCATGTTTGCGCGTCCTCCCTTAAGAAGGATGCCACAGATGTGCCGTTGGACAAAACAGTGTTAAAACTCTCCCAGATACGCCACCAGAATATCCAGCGCCGCCTCCAGATCGTCCTTTGCGATCATCTCGGTCACCGTGTGGATATAGCGCGTGCCCACAGTAATCCCCACCGCCCGCGCACCTGCCGCGGCTTGTTGCGCTGCGGCGCCGTCCTGACCGCCTGCGGCGAGCATGGTCCGCTGGTAGGGGATCTTTTTCTTGATCGCCAGCGCCTCGATATCGCGCACCAGCCCTTTGTCGGCGATGAAAGATGAATCGCGCACATGCAGGCCAAAGCCTTTGCCTTGGTGTGTTGTGGCGTCCTTGTCGGGCACGCCCGGCGTGTCGCAGGACAGGGTCACGTCGATGCCAAGCCCGATGTCGGGTTTCACACGATAGGAGGACGTGCGCGCGCCGCGCAGGCCGACCTCTTCCTGCGTCGTGAACACCACGTGGATTTCCGCGCCGCGCCCCTTCTTCTTGCCAAGTTTGCGGATCGCCTCGATCCCCAGCCAGCAGGCGATACGGTTGTCGAGCGCCTTGGAGACGAATTTGTCGCCGATCTCGATGAAGGGTTCGTCCATCACGACGTAGTCGCCGATCTTGACGACATCATGGGTCTTCTTGCCCATGCCCAGATCAACAAAGAAGTCACCGACATCCGGCACCTTCTTGCGGTCTTCGGGGGCGGAAATGTGGATCGGCTTGCCTCCGGGGTTCATCACGCCCTTGAAGTCACCCTTGTCGGTGCAGACCAGCACGCGCCGCGAGAAGAGGTTGCGCGGGTCGAATCCGCCGACCGGTTGCAGGAAGAGAAATCCGTTCTTGTCGATATGGCTGACCAGAAAGCCGATCTCGTCCATATGGCAGAGCAGCATGATCTTGGGGGCATCCTCTTGCGCGGCATCGCGCCGGCAGAGCAGCGAACCCATCGGGTCGGTTTCAATCGAATCGAAAAGCGGGGCCACCTCGGCCTCAATCAGGGCGCGGACGCGCTCTTCATGGCCCGGCACGCCGGGCATTTCGCAGAGTGTCTTGAGAAGGTCAGTGTTCATCGCAGGGCTCCGTTTCGTCCAGTGTAGCTTGGGGCGGCACCCCACAAGATGCAATTGTTATCCCCAACATATCGGTCACGATCGGGGGTTATCCCCAAGAAATTGCTTTACAGGCCGCCAATAGTCGGTCCACGATATCTGGTAGGGAAAACAGGTAAATATACCTCCCATTGAGCAGGCAGCTAGCGCTTGGGCTCTGCCAGGTCCATGCGCCAACGAGAGTGAGGCTGGGCATATGGCATTATCCGAACACTATCTCGAAGCCGACGATCTGCACCCCATCGATCTGGTGGAACACATCGCCGAACATCACGAATGGGAATTCGACCGCATCCATGACGACCAGATCGCCATGGCCGTCGAAGGCCAGTGGCGCACCTATTCGATCACGCTGGCTTGGTCCGCCTATGACGAGACCCTGCGGCTGATCTGCACTTATGAAATGGAACCGCCAGAGGACCGGATGCCGGCGCTTTTCGAAGTGCTGAACACCATCAACGACCGCTGCTGGGCCGGTGCCTTTACGTGGTGGGACGAGCAGAAGCTGATGGTCTACCGCTATGGTCTGATGCTGACGGGGGATCAGGTGGCTGGTCCTGACCAGATCGACACGATGATCAACACCGCCGTCGCCGCCTGCGAGCAGTATTATCCGGCAATCCAGCTTGTGACCTGGGCTGACAAGTCTGCGCAGGATGCGGTCGAGGTGGCCATCGGCGGAGCTTTCGGTCGGGCCTGATACTTTTGTCTGTCAGGTGGGTTTTCTCCCGTCTGACGCTGACGTAACTTCTGCCTGCTAAGGTAAGAGGTGCTTTCATGGATATGAACGACGTCGCGACGCGCGGGCTTGTGATGCTTGGCTGCGGCAAAATGGGATCGGCAATGTTGCGGGGCTGGCTGCGGACCGGCCTGCCGCCGAAATCGGTTCATGTGATCGATCCCAATCCCTCGGCGTGGCTGAAAGAGCAGGGGGTCAATATCAATGGCAATCTGCCGGACAGCCCCGCGATTGCGGTGATTGCCGTCAAGCCTCAGATGATGGCTGATGCATTGCCCAATGTGGATGCGCTGGGCAATGGCGAAACGCTTGTGATCTCGGTCGCGGCAGGCACGCCGATTGCGACCTTCGAGAAAGTTCTGGGCGACAAGACTCCGATTGTGCGCGCCATGCCGAACACGCCTGCCGCGATCGGGCGCGGGATAACCGCCTTGATCGGCAACGCCAATGTCACCGATGACGCAATGGATATGGCCGAGGCGCTGTTGTTGTCGGTCGGCCAGTGTGTGCGCCTTGAAAACGAAGACCAGATGGATGCGGTGACGGCTGTCTCCGGCTCTGGCCCGGCCTATGTCTTTCATCTGATCGAAACCCTCGCTGCTGCTGGCGAGGCTGAGGGGCTGCCGCGTGATCTGGCGATGGAGCTGGCCAAAGCAACCGTGGGCGGTGCGGGCGAGTTGGCCGAGAGTTCCGATGATGACCCTGGCCAGTTGCGCATCAATGTGACCTCGCCCAATGGCACGACACAGGCAGCACTCGAGGTGCTGATGGACGAAGACAACGGCTTCCCCGCGCTGCTGCGTCGTGCGGTGGCGGCGGCGGCCAGACGCTCCAAGGAACTGGCGAATGGCTGAGATCAGTTTTGACGATTTCCTGAATGTCGATATTCGGGTGGGCACCGTGCTGCGGGCCGAGCCCTATCCTGAGGCGCGCAAGCCTGCGATCAAGCTCTGGATCGACTTCGGCCCCGAGATCGGGGAAAAGAAGACCTCTGCCCAGATCACGGTGCATTACACGCCCGAGGCGCTGGTTGGACGGCAGGTGATGGCGGTGGTGAACTTTCCGCCGCGCCAGATCGGCAAATTCATGTCCGAGGTGCTGGTCCTCGGGTTTTCGGATGCGGATGGTGCGATTGTACTGGCGGCTCCTGACAAAACAGTGCCCAACGGAGGGCGGATGCATTGAAAAAACTTCTGATTACGCGGGTTCTGCCGGATGCGAACCTTGCCGCTGCGCGTGCGCGCTTTGACGTCACGGTGCGCGAGACAGCTGTCGGCCTGACCACCGCCGAGGCCGCCGAGGCGCTACAGGCCTATGACGCCATCCTGCCCACCTTGGGTGACCAGTTCACAGCCGAGGCTTTTGTCGGTGATCTGCGCTGTGGCGTGCTCGCCAACTTTGGTGTGGGCTATAATCACATTGATGTCGCCGCGGCGGGCCGTTCCGGTGTGCTGGTCTCGAACACGCCTGATGTGGTGACCGATGCCACCGCCGATATCGGCATGACCCTGATCCTGTCCACCTGCCGCCGCGCGGGCGAGGGCGAGCGTCTTGTCCGTGCCGACCAGTGGACGGGCTGGGGGCCGACACAGATGCTGGGCACCCATGTCACCGGCAAGACCGTCGGCATAGTTGGCATGGGCCGCATCGGACAGGCCGTTGCCCGCCGCTGCCACTACGGCTTCGAGATGCCGGTGCTTTACTACAACCGCTCGAAAAAGGATGTGGACCTGCCCGCCCGTCAGGTGGAAAGCCTGCACGAGCTGATGGGTGCTGCTGATATCATCGTCGTCACCGTGCCCGGCGGCGGGGCGAATACCCATCTGATCGACGCTGCCGCGCTGGCAGCGATGAAACCCACCGGCATTTTCGTCAATATCGCCCGTGGCGATGTGGTGGACGAACCGGCGCTGATCAAAGCCTTGCAGGACGGCGTCATCGCCGGTGCCGGTCTTGATGTCTTCGAGCACGAGCCGCATGTCCCCGATGCCTTTCGCGATCTTGAGAATGTCGTGCTGCTGCCGCATCTTGGCACCGCGGCCCTCGAAGTGCGCGAGGCGATGGGGCAGATGGCGCTGGACAATATCATCGCATGGGAAGAAGGCCGCCCGCTGCCGCAGGCGGTCTGACACCCTGTCGCAGCGCGAGGGCTGGCAAGGCCGCTGGGGCAGGCGTATAGGAAGGTTATGAAACGGCGGCTTTCCCTTCCTGTCTTCCGGTTGACGGTTGTCCTCGCGCTTGTTGTGGCGCTCGCGGGCACAGCCTGGGCGCATCGCGGACCAACGATCGAGATCACCGAAGATGTGCTGGCCTATGTGGCTGCGGGTGGTTCGCTCGATGACCTCTGCGGACCGGAAGGAAACGCCGCCTTTGCCCACCAGACCTGTGATGCCTGCCGGTTGGTGGATGCGGTCTCGCTGGCCGGTGCCTCTGAGTGCATACTGTCGCGGGCGGTGTTGGCCGAGGCGGGCGTTGGTCTGCCCGCCGGGTCCCAGACTTTTCCTTCCATCCATGATCCGGTCCGCCAGTCCCGCGCACCGCCGCGTCTGATCTGATCCATCCTTTCAAGATCAACGTAATGCGCAGCGCTGTCTGCGCGCACCAATGGACAAGACCAATGACACGTTTCCCACTGACTGCCACTGTGGCGCTCCTTCTGACTGCAACCACGGCCTCGGCGCATGATTACAAGATCGGCGATCTGCTGATCGCGCACCCTATGGCCTACGAGACTGCCCCAACCGCCCGCACCGCTGGCGGCTATATGACCATCACCAATATGGGCGAAACCGCTGATCGCCTGCTTGCGGTCGAAGCCGATTTTCCGCGCGTTCAATTGCATACCACTGAAATGGACGGCGATATCGCCCGCATGGTCCATCAGGAAGACGGGATTGCGATTCCTGCGGGTGAAACCATTGTCCTGCAACCGGGGGGCCTCCACGTGATGATCATGGGGCTGGACGGTGACCCCTTCGAGGTGGGCGAAGAGGTGCCTGCCACGCTGGTCTTCGAGGCTGCGGGTTCGCTCGACATCTTGTTCAAGGTCGAAGCGCGCGCGGCGGGCGGCCATGGCACGATGGACCACACGGGCTCAAGTCACGGCGACCACTAGGCGGCCGGCAGTGGGGCTGCTTAGTGCAGCCCCTCGCAGAATGTGATGATCCGCTGGCAGGCTTCTTTCAGCGCCTCGTCCGACGTTGCATAGCTGACGCGGAAGTTGGGGCTGAGGCCGAAGGCCGCACCGAAGACGACAGCAACGCCGGTTTCTTCCAGCAGCGCCGTGGCAAAGGTTTCATCATTGTCGATCAATGTGCCTGCTGCCGAAGTTTTGCCGATGCAGCCTGCAATCGACGGATAGACGTAGAACGCCCCCTCGGGCTCTGGGCAGATCACGCCGGGCGCCGTGTTCAGCATCGAGACCACCAGATCGCGGCGGCGGGTGAAGAGTGCGTTATTCGGGGCAAGATAGTCCTGCGTGCCGTTCAGTGCCTCGACTGCGGCCCATTGGCTGACCGAACACGGGTTCGATGTGGACTGGGACTGCACCTTGC
>CAZOMZ010000107.1:0-6513 GCA_964581065.1 uncultured Loktanella sp.
CCATGCCTTTCATGCTGGCGCTTGCCGACAAAGGCTGGCGGCAGGCCTGCGAGGACGATCCGCACCTTTTGAATGGCCTGAACGTGCACGCTGGCAAGCTGACTTACTATGCGGTCGGCAAGGCACTGGGCATCGACGTGCTCTCGCCCGCGCTGGCATTGAAGGCTTAACGCGGTCGAACCCCGCTCGGGACAAGATACTGCCGCATTTGACTGGTCGTGCCCTGAAAAGCGCGACCAGTTGTCCCAGTAGCTATCTGAATCAAATACAATTTTACCCGACGAGAGTCGAAGTCTCGCCGCATTCCCGCTCTAGCACGGACGGCGGTGTGCTGTGGCCTATCCTGTGACGCGCGCCTTCGCACGAAGTCCAGATTCAGAAAGCTCTCGCATATGCCAAAATTCTTACCCAAGGTCGCCGTCGCGGCGGCCCTGTCAGCCCTCACTCTCGCAAACCCCGCACAGGCCTTTGATGTGAGTGATAACATAAATACCGCAGCGCGGTTCGGTCCCGATTCATCTTTCTGTTTCCTAAGTCGATACGTTGATGCCGCAACAGAATCTGCGAGCGTTGGCCTTTCCACTCTGGACATCAATCAGTTCCCTGGCGGGAGCCTTTGGGAAAATGGTCAACTGGCGTCAAGGGACAGCATTACTCCGGATCTCGTCGCAGGCTGTCTTAACGTTTCGCCCAATGATATCACAAACTTTGAGCAAAACGGTGCCGACAGTGCCAGTTTTGCTGACGACGACTATATTGGCTTTCGCTACACGCTGAACGGCCAGATCGTCGAACACAAGGTCGGGCGCGGTACGCTTGAAAACAACTCACTGAACGCCGCCCCCGTCATCAATAGCATCACAGGCCCTTTGAGCGTGCCGGCCGGATCGACTCAGGCCTATTCCATCAACGCCTCCGATGCAGATGGCGACGATCTGACCTATCAGTGGTCAAACGGCACGACACAGCAGGCGACACGGATCACATTCCCCGACCTTGCGCTGAACGGATCGGACAAAACGCTCCGGTTCACAGCATTTGTCTCGGACGGTCAAGTCACTGTTCAACAGACAATTGAAGTGACCGTCGTCGCCCCCACGGACAGAAAACCACCAGCCGAGCCTTCTGCGGACAATGTGTCCATCACACGTGTTGACGAAGGTTCGGCACGCGTCACGATCACCTCCGAACCGGACAGCAGTTTTGACGTGTCCTACTATGGCACCACTTATGCAGATATCCCTGTCGGCCGTGACGGCACCTCCTCCTTCATCCTGAATAATCTGGTTCCCGAAAGCGCTATCGCGACGATCACTTTCAGAGACAGCGCGGGCAATGCCACCGCAGCGGTGCCGTTCCAGATCCCCGCCTTCGGCCCCACCGTGGCCGAGGTTCAGGCCGAAGTGCAGGAACTGTCCCAGACACGTGGTGCGTTGTTGATGGCAGCACAGCCCGATCTGATCCCGCTTTTGTCCGGCACCGGCTTTGGCGCCTTCAACCTGCAAGCCACCCAAGGCAACGGCACCTTCGATCTTGCCACCAACGGGCAGCGCAATGTCTGGGCGCAACTGCAGGGCAACTGGACGACCTATGACGAGGTCGAAAGCAGCTACTTCTTTGGTGCCTTCGGCGGCCACATGCAGCTTGGGCCGGATGCAATTGCCGGTGTCATGCTGCAGTTCGACCAGATCGAGCAGGATCAGGGTGAAACAGCGACCAGCGGCACAGGCTATCTTGTCGGCCCCTATGCTGTCGCCAAACTGCCTGACCAGCCGCTCTACTTCGAAGCGCGTGCGCTCTTCGGCACCGCCGAAAACACCGTCACGCTGGACGGCAACGAGGAAGAGTTCACCAGCGCACGCACGCTGGCCAATGTCAAAGTCGCGGGCGAACTGGCCTATGGCGATCTGACCCTGATCCCGAGCTTGCAGGCCACCTACTACAAGGACACGCAAGAGGCCTTTGTCGATAGCAATGACAACGACATCCCCGAGCAGACGCTTGAAATGACGGATCTGGCTGTCGGCCTCGACTTCGCGCGCGGCTTTGCCATGCCGAACGGGGACCTGACCCTGACAGGTGGCGTCGCCTATCTGAACGCCAGCGTCAGCGGTGACGGTTTTGACGAAGATGCCGTCAGCAGCTTCGAAGGTGGCCGCACTCGGATCAACTTTGGTGCCGCCTATGCGTTGGACAATGGCCTGATCCTGTCAGGTCGGGTCAACTACGATGGCCTGGGTCGCGACGACTACGAAAGCCTGGGCGTCAACCTTGGCCTTCAGTATGCGTTCTAAAGGCGCCATCACCTGCACAACAAAAAGGCCCGCCAACCGGCGGGCCTTTCTTTTTTGCTGTCAGATCATTCAGCCTTGCTTGGCCAGTTGATCGCGGATTTCCAGCAGCACTTCCAACTCGGTCGGGCCTTTCGGGGCCTCTGGTGCCGCTTCTTCCTCTTTCGCCGAAGCGTCCTTGATGCGGTTCACCATCTTGACCAGCATGAACACCACAAAGGCGATGATCAAAAAGTTGATCACAGCCATGATGAAGTTACCGATGGCAAAGACCGAAATACCGGCCTCGCTACATGCAGCGACCGAAGCACAGGTGCCGTCACCCAGCACGTAGAACCACCCCGAGAAATCCATCCCGCCGGTAAAGAGCGCGATAATCGGGTTGACCAGATCGCCCACCAGCGAAGTGACAATTGCGGTAAATGCCGCGCCGATGATGATACCAACGGCCATGTCCATGACGTTGCCCTTGGCGATGAAAGTTTTGAATTCGTTAAGCATAGTGTCCCCTACTGTTGTTCGCACACATACACGGCTCTTTTTGACCATTGCGCGCCTGCGCACAGTGTTAACGCCATGTTCACACAGAGGCACGGGTTTTATTTCGGTTTTTTCCCCATAGGTTGAAATTCACCGATGCAACCCAAAGGAACCGCCGCAATGGCCGATCTCTCTGCCTTCCCGATCACCGCCCGCTGGCCCGCCAAGGACCCCTCTGTCATCCAGCTTTATGCCTATCCGACCTTCAACGGGGTCAAGGTCTCCATTGCTCTGGAAGAGCTGGGGCTGCCATATGAACCCCACCTAGTGACGCTCTCCGACAAGGACGTGAAAAGCCCCGAGTTCCTGTCGCTGAACCCCAACAACAAGATCCCCGCAATCATCGACCCCAATGGTCCTGATGGCGCGCCCATCGGCCTGTGGGAAAGCGGAGCGATCCTGCTCTATCTGGCCGAGAAGACAGGCAAGCTGATCGGCGAGACCGCCACCGACCGCCACAAGATCACTCAGTGGCTCATGTTCCAGATGGGTGGTGTCGGGCCGATGTTCGGACAGATGGGCTTTTTCTGGAAGTTCGCCGGCAAGGACATCGAAGACCCCCGCCCCCGCAACCGCTACCGCGATGAAGCGATCCGCCTTCTGGCCGTGGTCGAGCAGCAACTCGAAGGGCAGGACTGGATCGCTGGTGATTTCTCTATCGCCGATATTGCGCTGGCACCGTGGATCAACGCGCTGGAGTTCTACGGCACGAAAGACGAGGTCGGCTATCACGACCTCAAGAACGTGCCCGCCTATGTGGAACGGTTCTTCGCGCGTCCGGCGGTCGACAAGGCCAAAAGGATCCCTGATCCGTCGCAGGCGGCCTGATCCAGCGACCCGCAGCACTATCAGGGGCGTGCCCGTAACCGGGTGCGCCCCTTTGTTATTTGCGGGATTGTTGTGACGCGCGTGGCTTTGCTGTCTACTACAGGTGCCGCGACAAGGATGACACAACAGATGCCGCAGGTTGACCCCGCCATATTCGACGCTGCAACGACGCTCGGTCAGAGCATTCTATCTGAACGGGGCGATATCGCGACGGCCGAGGTCTTCGGGCATACCAGCAAACATCTGGTGATGAAGGCACATGACACGACAGGGCGCGCGCTTTGCCTCAAGCTTGCCTTCTCCGCCGTTGCTGATCCGGTTTCCAAAGGGACAAGACAGTCGGTTGAAGCCGACGCCTTGCGATTGATCGGGCCAGACGCCGGTTGGGCCCCGACCCTGCTTGACGCGGATGAGGGCGGGGACTGGGTTCTCAGGACCTGGGTCGGGTCCGGCACCTCAAACGAGATCAAGCGCAACAGCTGGACAAAGGTCATGCTGGACCAGCTCTGGACGGTCTTTGCCGATGCCTTCGCCACCTTTCACGACGCCGAGACGCCCCATTTGATCCGAGACATCAAACCGACGAATGTCAGCTACGATGAAAAAGGCTTCTATCTGTTCGATTTCAACACGGCCAAACCGCTTCCGGCGGTCCAGCGGACCAAGGTCCCCTCGCGGTTGGGCATCCGGTCAAACCGCTACAGCCCGCCCGAGACACTGGACGGAGATTTCAGCGGCATCGACCTGCGGGCCGATTACTTCGGGTTCGCCAGTGTCTTTCACCGTTTTGCCACCCGCCTGTCGGAATCTGTCTGGTCCAATTCAGTCGCCGATCCGGCTGCGGCAGATGTGCAATATAAGGCCGAACATGCGGCCCTCGGACCGGACTATGCGGCTGCGCTAAGGTCGCATGGGTATGCGACCGCGCAGATCGACTTTCTGTTGGCCTGCCTGAACCCTGATCCCGCCGAACGCCCCGAGGGGTTTCTGCGGCCCTAGCGGCAGTTCACCCGTCTTGCGCAATCACGCAGGCGACGGCCACGGCGCTGGCCGTGATACCACATGGCAAAGGCTCAAGAGGTGCGGCCCCCCGCCATTCAGACACAGCCCGTCGCGCGCTGTCCGGGACGCGTCACCCCGGCAACACGCCGTTGAGCACATAGTTCAGAATCTGGACCACCTGTTCCGGCGTCTCGACCACCGCAAGGGCGGCGGCATCCACTTCTTTCAGTGGATGCTGATGCTCGGGGCCGTGCATCACGATCAGCGACTTGCCCAAGGCGGCCGCATAGCCCGCGTCAAAGGCCGCGTTCCACTGTTTGTATTTTTCGCCAAAGCGCACCACGACGATATCGGCGTTCTGGATGCCGTGGCGGGTGCGGATCGCATTCAGATTGGCACCCTTGTTGTCGTGCCAGAATTTCTTGTCCTCGGAGCCCATGATCGCGACACCGCAATCGTCCGAAGCATCGTGATCGGTCACCGGACTGTCGAAGACCACGTCAAGCCCCGCCTGCGCGACACCTGCGGTGATCTGATCCCGCCAGTCTGTGTGGATTTCACCCGAGAGATATACGCGCACGGTCATTGGTCGGCTCCTTCACTTCAATTGCTTCGACAGATAGACCTTTTCGCCGTCCCGACCAGTCAGGGCCCAGCCCAACTTGCGGTAAAAGACCTGCGTGCCGGTCATACCGCGATGGGTCGCAAGCTCGATCTCGTCAAAGCCTTCGGCCTTGGCCGCAGCACAGGCCCGCGCCACCAGAGCGCGCCCGACACCGTGACCGGCTGCGGCGGGATCGACCGCCAGATTGGCGATATGGGCCTGCCCGTCCAGCATCACAACGACGCCGCCAGCCAAGGCGCTGTCAATCTCGGCCACCCAGACGTAGTGACGGATGATGTCGTCGATAATGCCTTCCTCAACCGCCGGAATCCCCAAGTCGCGGTAAGGGGCATAGGCCGCGATGATGCAGTCCGTCAGCGCCTCTGCGTCCGCCTCAGAGGCGCGCCGGATGATCACCCGCGCAGGGTCCCGCCGGTGGCCTTGGTGACTTTCTCAACGATCTTGGCGCTGACGGCCTCGATATCGGCGTCCTTCAACGTCTTCTCCGTCGGTTGCAGGCGCACGGTGACGGCAAGGGATTTCTTGCCCTCGCCAAGGCTGCCGCCGATGAATTCGTCAAAGACGCGCACATCAGCAATCAGGGCCTTATCCGCACCCGCCGCAGCGTTGACCAGCGTCAGCGCCTCGACATCGGCATCGACGACAAAGGCAAAGTCACGCTCAACCGCTTGCAAGTCGGTGATCGCCAGCGCGCCACGGTTGGTGGTCTTGTTGCGCGGCAAAGGCACCTCGTCAGGGTAGACCACAAAGGCGACCGCAGGGCCTTTGACATCCATCTCGCGCAGCACCTTGGGGTGCAATTCGCCAAAGATCGCCAGAACCTTTTTCGGACCGAGGCAGATCTTGCCGTGACGGCCCGGATGCCACCAGTCTTCGGCCCCGCGGAGGATCTGCACTTTGGCAGGGGCACCGATGGCGGCCAGCACGGCCTCGGCATCGGCCTTGGCGTCATAGAGGTCGACAGGGCGCGAGGTGCCATGCACGTCCTTGGGGCCGGTGCGCCCGATCAGGACGCCGGTGACCAGATTGTGCTGCTCGCCCGGCTCGCCGCCGTGGAAACCGGCACCGACCTCGAAAAGGGCCATATCGTTGAACCCGCGCGCCTGATTTCGGGCTGCCGCACGCAAAAGACCGGGCAACAGGCCGGGGCGCATGTGGGACATTTCCGAGGAAATCGGGTTCTCCAGCATGGTGGCATCATCGCCACCGCCAAAGAGCCTGGCCGCC
>CAZOMZ010000108.1:0-6467 GCA_964581065.1 uncultured Loktanella sp.
GGCGCGTTTCCTGCATGCGCTGGCGCCCTTTGTCTGGCGCAAGCATCTGGATTTCGCGGCCATTCAGGACGCACACGACATGCGTCTCAAAATCCGCGACCACAAAGGTCTGCATGGTCCGCTGGTTCTGGAAGGGCACAACATCAAACTCGGTCGCGGGGGCATTCGCGAGATCGAGTTTTTCACCCAGACCCGCCAGTTGATTGCCGGTGGCCGTGATGGCGGTCTGCGTGACGCGACCACACGCGGTGGCTTGCAACGGTTGGCCAACGCAGGCTGGATTCCGCAAGAGGCAGCGGATGCGCTCTATGATCACTACCGTTTCCACCGCGAGGTGGAGCACCGGTTGCAGATGATCAATGACGCCCAGACACAGACCTTGCCTGGCGATCCGGCGGGCTTTGACCGGCTGGCGGCCTTCATGGGCCGGTCGACGGGCGATCTGCGCAGCGAACTGGCCACGCGGATCGAGGCGGTCCATGACCTGATCGAAGGGTTCTTCGCACCCGAAGAACGCGGCGAGGACGCTGTGCCGGACTGGGGCAGCGATGTGGTTAGCCGGTGGCACAGCTATCCGGCCCTGCGCTCGGCCCGCGCGACCGAGATTTTTGCGCGCCTGCGGCCTGAAATCCTCGGGCGGTTGCAGGATGCCGCGAAACCGGAAGAGGCGCTGGCGCAGTTCGATGGCTTTCTGCGGGGCCTGCCTGCGGGGGTGCAGCTTTTCTCGCTCTTTGAGGCCAATCCGCAACTGACCGGCCTGATCGTGGATATTTGCGCCACTGCACCGGCGCTCGCGCAATACTTGTCGCGCAATTCAGGTGTGTTTGACGCCGTGATTGGCGGGTCATTCTTCAGCGACTGGCCCGGGGTCGATGCTTTGACCGCGAGTTTGACCGACCATCTTGGACATGCAGGCGACTATGAGGCGCAGCTTCTGGCCGCGCGCCGTTGGGCCAAGGAGTGGCACTTTCGGATCGGGGTGCATTATCTGCGCGGTCTGGTTTCGGCCGATCAGGGGGCGGCGCAATATGCCGATCTGGCTGATGCGGTGGTGCGGGCGCTGTGGCCTGTGGTGGTGGCCGAATTTGCCAAGAAACACGGCAGCCCGCCGGGCCGGGGCGGGGCGATTGTTGCGATGGGATCGCTCGGGGTGCGGCGGTTGCATGCAAGCTCCGACCTTGACCTGATCATGATTTACGACCCTGACGGGCAAGAGACCTCGGACGGGCCGCGCCCGCTGCCGACGCGCAGCTACTTCGCGCGATTGACGCAGGCCTTGGTCACGGCGCTCACCGCGCCGATGGCCGAAGGGCGGCTTTACGAGGTCGATATGCGCTTGCGCCCCTCGGGACGGCAGGGGCCGGTCGCGACCGCGCTGACGGCATTTGCGGATTACCAGCGGACCGAAGCCTGGACATGGGAGCACCTGGCGCTGACCCGGGCCCGTCCGGTGGCGGGTCAGGCAGATCTTCTTTCCGACATCGAGGCCATCCGCTGCGCCGTGATCGCTGAGAAATCGGATAATCCTGCGATCCGTGCGGACGTGGCCGACATGCGCCGCCGTCTGTCAGAAGCGCGGCGCGAGACGGGAGAGAATGACCCCAAAACCGGTGCTGGCCGTTTGCAGGACGTCGAGCTTTTTGCGCAGGCGATCGCATTGATGGCGGGTGCGCCGGCGGCGCGGACCGATGCGCAATTGCAGGCCGGAGTCGCGGCTGGCTTGCTGGATGCCGCTGATGCAGATGCGCTTGGCGCTGCGGCAGGGCTCTTCTGGCAAGTGCAGATGTCCTTGCGCCTGCTGACCGGAGAGCCTGTGGCGATAGAAACTTTGGGCGAAGGGGCACGTCGATTGATTCTGCGCGAAACAGGGGCAAAAGACGGGGGGCAACTTGCACAAAAGCTTGCCGCGGCGGCGGAGGCGGCAGAAAAGATGATCACGCGGTATCTGGAGGATTCATGAACGCAGCCGAGGTTTTTGATCCGAAAGGATTGATCAGAGAATCATTCGTGATGGAAGGGATCGGCGCGCCCGAATGCCGGAGCATCTTTCTTGACTGGGCGCTTGGCGTGCCCGCCGGGCGGGACACAAAAACCGAGGTCGAAAGGCTCTTGGCTTATCACAGACCGAATGTACCGTCCGATCATCCGATGCTTGCGACCCTTCAGGCTGCACTCGCCGACATCGGCCCCCCGAAACGACGGGGTGGCCGCAGCAGTCGCGTCGATCCGGGCGCCTAGAAGGCCGCGCGGTGGGGCTGGTGTCGGCTGGCCTGCGCCTGTTGATACAGCCAAGCAGCCTGTCCATCTGACTTCCCTTTGATCCGCAAGCACGGGCATTGCTACAGGGGGCGTCCGCCTCATGCGATTTGCCGGCGTGGTCTAAAAATCCTCCCAGAAGGCGGTGTTGTCGGTGCCGGTGGCCTTTGCTGCGCCTGACCCCTTGCCCGCGTCGCGATAGCCGGACGGCGCTGGTTCCTTTTGTGTGGTGCTGGCAATTGCAGATGTGAGTTGGTCTGCGCCTGCCGTTTCGCGAGGGGCCATCAATGCGGCATCCGAGACGCGGAACTTGTTCATCAGCCCGCCGAGCCGCCCGGTTTCTGATGTCAGATCCTCGCCGCGTGAGAGGGACTCCTGCACCATAGCGGCGTTTTGCTGGGTGACCTGATCCAACTGGTTGACGCCGATATTGATCTCGGACAGGCCGATGGCCTGTTCCTCGGCACTGGAGGCGATCTGGCTGGTCATGTCGGCAATGTCATTGACCTGGGTGATGATCTCGCTCAGCGCTTCGCCTGCATTGCCGACAAGTGCAGTGCCTTGCTGGACGTGCCGCGAACTGTTTGCGATCAGTGCGGAAATCTCTTTCGCGGCTTCCGCAGAGCGTTGGGCGAGGGCGCGCACCTCGGATGCCACAACAGCAAAGCCTTTGCCGGATTCGCCCGCGCGGGCGGCCTCGACACCGGCATTGAGCGCCAAGAGGTTGGTCTGGAAAGCGATATCATCAATGACGCCGATCACGCGTGCAATCTGGCTCGACGACTGTTCGATCTCGCCCATGGCCGAGACTGCCTGCGACACGACCTCGCCGTTGCGTTTGGCCTCGTCACGGGCCTTGTTGACCGATGCATCGACGGATTTTGCATGTTCGGCTGCCGAGCGCACGCTGGCCGTCAATTCGTCAAGCGCGGCAGCCGTCTGTTCCAGCGTGGCTGCCTGATTTTCGGTGCGCTGTGACAGGTCGATGGTGGCGGTCTGGGACGCCTCGGTCGTGGCCGCGATCCGCAAGGCGGTTGCCGCCACATCCGAGATCGCCTGATCAAGAGCTGTCACCGCAGCGTTGTAGTTGATGCGAAGATCCTCATAGTCGGGGGCAAAGCTGGCGCTGATCAGCGTTTCCAAATCGCCGCTGGCAAGATCGGCAAGGCGCTGTTTCATTGTGCTGACCACCGCGTCCTGCTCTGCGCGCAACCGTTGCCGTTCGGCAGAGGCCGCCTGCCGTTCAAGCTGCGCCTCTTTGAAAACATTGAGCGCCCGCGCCATGCGGCCCAGTTCATGTCTGTGCTCTGTGCCGGTGATGGCGACATCGTTGTCACCGGCAGCAAGCTTGTCAGTGGTCTCTGCCAGTCGCCCCACAGAGCCGCCGATCCAGCGTCCGATGACCAGCGCCGTCACAATGGCCATGAGTGTCGCAACAACCCCGACAACAGGGATCACCAGCAAAAGCCTGTCGACGATCGTCGCCCCTTCGGGCCCGAGGATGTTCTGACGGTCGACGATTTCCGTGCCAAGATCGTCCAGCGCCTGTTCGACAGCCGGCCCGATGCGATCAAGCGTGCCGCGCTGGATTTCGCGCGCGTCGTCATAGAGTGTCCGGTAGGACACAAGCATATCGAAATACCCGGCATATGTCTGACGCAATTCGGCGATCTGTCTGGCGATGCTGTCCTGCTGGTTCAGCCGTTCAAGCTGCTGCAAGGACCTTTCGAAGGCGGCAAGCATTTCCTGCGTCTGGTCAAACAGCGCGTCTTCACCTGCAAAATACTGCTTGCTCACGACAATGGCGCTGAGAAGGTCCTGCAGGCTGCGTCCGGCAGCCGACACAACCGCTGGGCCGCCTGTCTGGACAGCTCCGGTGAAAATCCCGTTGATCTGTTCTTTCAGTGCGTCGCTGCGCAGATTGTAGTCCTCGCGGATCTGCAATGCCGCCTGAAGATCGGCGGCCATGCGATTGAACGCGGTTGCATATTCTGTGGCTTGGGCACGGATATCATCAACCCGCACCCGCCTGTCGGCATCATCCTGAAAGCTGGCATAAAGTGCCTGATCATCAGAAATCTCTGCCAGATTGTCGAGAACGGCAGTCCGGTCCTGTTCATTCGGGGCGTAGCGGTATTTGAACGATGCCAGCCGCGCCTCGAACATATCTTCCATGTAGGCCGCAGCGGCGCTGGCCTGAGCAGAGATGTTCCGATATTCGAAGTAACCCCCGCCGAGCGTGCTGACGGATCTTTGCGAAAAGACCGCAAGACCGACAACAAGGATTGTCATCAACACAAAACCGGCGGCGACACGCCGCGATATCGACCATGATTCGAGCATCAGGCACCCCTTCACAACAGTTTGGAGGAATGCCTAGCGCCGAAGTCCTAAAAGTCGGTGAAACCCTGCGCAGTTACTTGCGCGTCAGACCGGCCGCCTCTGCGGCCAGCGCGGTGATGCCGTCCCAGTCCTGCGCTTTGACCAGATCTTTGGGGGCAACCCATGATCCGCCGACACAAAGCGTATTGGACAGCCCCAGATAGGCCGGTGCATTCGTAAGTGTCACGCCACCAGTGGGGCAGAATTTGACCTGCGGGATGGGTGCGCCGATCGCTTTGAGCGCGGCAGCGCCGCCGTTGGCTTCGGCGGGAAAGAACTTCTGAACGCGGTAGCCGCGTTCCAGCAGGCGCATCGCCTCGGAAGAGGTTGCAGCACCGGGCAGGAGCGGAAGATCATTGGCCTCGCAGGCATCCAGCAGTTTGTCGGTCGCGCCCGGAGACACGCCGAAGGTGGCACCTGCGGCCTTGGCATTCTCGACATCTTGCGGTGTGAGCAATGTGCCGGCGCCCACAACGCCACCAGCCACCTGCGCCATCTCGGTAATCGCCTCAAGCGCTGCAGGCGTGCGCAGCGTGACTTCGAGTGCGGGCAGGCCGCCCTGCACCAATGCGCGGGCCAGATCGGCGGCTGTGCTGGCATCATCAATCACCAGAACTGGCACCACAGGGGCCAGAAGGCAGACTTTCTCGGTTTCGTTGGCGGCTTGCTGCGGTGTCATTTTTGGTCCTTGCGGTCGGTGCCAGTGGCAGGTTTCGGATGCCTCCGGCGGGAGTTTCGTGGGAGAAAGAAGAGGGTTAGACGGCGACGCCCGCGCCTTCGGCGACGAGGCCGACGTTGCGGCGGAAGACTTCGAAGAGTTCCCGGCCCACGCCGTTGCCATTGCCTGTCAGATCGGCGGTTGCGGGGGTGCGGCTGTCAAGATCGACACCAACCACTTCGATCGTGCCGGTTGTGGCGTCCAGACGGATGATGTCGCCGTCCTGCACTTTCGAGATCGGGCCATGATCGGCCGCTTCGGGGCAGACGTGGATTGCGGAAGGCACTTTGCCGGAGGCGCCGGACATCCGCCCGTCTGTGACCAGCGCGACCTTGAGACCGCGGTCCTGCAGCACAGCCAAAGTCGGTGTCAGCCCGTGCAATTCGGGCATGCCGTTTGATTTCGGCCCCTGAAAGCGGACCACAATCACCGTGTCCGAGGTCAGTTCGCCTGCCTTGAAAGCGGCTTTGACCGAATCCTGATCGTGGAACACACGGGCAGGGGCCTCGATGATGTGGCGTTCCGGTGCGACAGCAGAGGTCTTGATGACACCGCGGCCAAGGTTGCCCGACAGTTGGGTCAGCCCGCCCTGCGGCTGGAAAGGGTCACGCGCAGGGCGCAGCACCTTGTCGTTGAGGGTTTCTCCGGCACCCGGCGCGTAGCTCACCCGACCATCGACCAGTTTGGGTTCCTGCGTATAGAGCTCCAGCCCGTCGCCTGCGACGGTCTTGACGTCATCATGCATCAGGCCGGCATTCAGAAGTTCGGAAATCATGAAGCCCAGACCGCCTGCGGCGTGGAAATGGTTCACGTCGGCCAGACCGTTTGGATAGACTTTGGCCATCAGCGGCGTGACGGCAGAGATGTCGCTGAAGTCCTGCAGATCGAGGATAATTCCCGCGGCCTTGGCCATTGCGGGCAAGTGGATCACAAGGTTGGTCGAGCCACCCGTTGCCATCAGACCGACGATACCGTTCACAAAGGCCCGTTCGTCAAGGATCTCATAGACAGGGCGGAAGTCATTGCCGAGGGCGGTGATCGCCAGCGCCCGTTCGGTTGCCGCCGTCGTGAGTGCCTCGCGCAGGGGTGTGCCGGGGTTCACGAATGATGC
>CAZOMZ010000109.1:0-6447 GCA_964581065.1 uncultured Loktanella sp.
CAATATCAGCTTCGACAATGACGGCTCGGAAATCTACACCATCATCGAGGTCGATACCCGCGACCGCCCCGGCTTGCTCTATGACCTGACACGGACACTGGCCAACAACTCGGTCTATATCGCCTCGGCTGTCATCGCGACCTACGGCGAACAGGTTGTTGATACATTCTATGTAAAGGACATCGTGGGGCTGAAATACCATTCGGACGCCAAACGCGCCTCGCTGGAACGCAAGCTGCGCGAGGCGATTGCACAGGGCGCAGAACGCGCGGTGGCCGAGTGACCGTGACAACGCCCCCGTGCAGCCCCATCGGCGAGGCCGCCCGATGAAACCCATCCGCCTTGTCGCCGGCTTTGTGACGGTCGGCTTGTGGACGCTGCTCAGCCGCGTCGCAGGCTTTGTGCGCGACATCTTCATTGCGGCCTATCTTGGCACCGGCCCTGTCGCCGAAGCCTTTCTTGTGGCCTTCTCGCTGCCGAACCTGTTTCGCCGCTTCTTTGCCGAAGGGGCCTTCAACATGGCCTTCGTGCCAATGTTCTCGAAAAAGGTCGAAAGCGGTGAAGGGGCGGAAAGGTTCGCACAGGATGCATTTGCGGGGATGGCGGGCATTCTGACGGTCTTTACCGTGATCGGCGTGATCTTCATGCCCGCACTGGTGACGCTGATGGCCAGCGGCTTTCTGGGGTCAGAGCGGTTTGATCTGGCCGTTTACTACGGACGGATCGCCTTTCCCTATATCCTGTTCATTTCACTGACAGCACTGGTTTCGGGCGTGTTGAACGCGACGGGCCGGTTCACAGCCGCAGCTGCGGCCCCCGTTCTGCTGAATGTGATCTTTGTTGTTGCCCTGCTTGGCGCCGCAGCTTTCTACGACTTCGGACCGGGTGAAGGTCAGGTCACTTTGGGTGCGGCGCTGGCCTATGCGGTGCCGGTTGCTGGGGTTGCGCAACTGGTTGTCGTCTGGATCGCAGCCAAGCGCGCTGGCTACCGCCTGCGCATCGGCTGGCCCAAGCTGACACCGGAACTCAAGCGCCTTGCCATTATTGCAGCCCCGGCGGCCCTTGCGGGCGGTGTGGTGCAGATCAACCTGCTGGTCGGACGGCAGGTGGCCAGTTTCTTTGACGGGGCGGTGGCGTGGTTGTCTTATGCCGACCGTCTTTATCAATTGCCTTTGGGCGTGGTCGGGATCGCCATCGGGATCGTGCTGTTGCCGGACCTGTCGCGCAGATTGCAGGCCGGCGACGAGGCGGGCGGGCAGGACGCATTCAACCGTGCCTCTGAAATCAGCCTCGCCCTGACAATTCCGGCGGCTGTGGCGCTTGCGGTGATCCCTGTACAGCTGGTCGGCGTGCTTTTCGAACGCGGCGCTTTTGGCAGTCAGGACACCGCGGCCACCGCATTGGCCGTGGCGATCTACGGTCTGGGCCTGCCGGCCTTTGTCTTGCAAAAGACCCTGCAACCGCTGTTCTTTGCACGCGAGGATACCAAGCGGCCATTCTACTATGCAGTAGCCGCAATGCTTTTGAATGCGGCTCTGGCCGTCGGCCTGTCGCCGGTGATCGGCTTTAGTGCAGCTGCAATCGGCACTTCGCTGACCGGCTGGGCGATGGTCGTGATGTTGATGCGCGGGGCGCGCAACATGGGGGCTGCCGCAGCGTTTGACGCGCGTTTCCAATCGCGTCTGTGGCGGATTGTCATTGCGGCGCTCGCGATGGGTGCGGTGCTATGGCTGATGGCACGCGCGATGGAGCCCTTCTTTGCAGGCGGAGCAGAACGATATCTGGCGCTATTGGGATTGGTGCTGATCGGGATGGTCAGCTATTTCGGGATCGGTCATCTGATCGGTGCCTTCCGCCTGTCCGAGTTCCGCCGCGCCCTGCGCCGTTAGGACCGCTCGCGCAGACGCCGCACAAGCGCCGCCCATCCGCCCGGCGCAAGCACCGTGGCCAGCAGGAAGCCGGTCGCAAATCCCGTCAGTTCCGAAATCCATGTCGGAGACGACGGAGAATCGTAAAGCACTCCGGCCATGATCCCCCAGACCAGTTGCAGCGCCAGAAGGAACCCGATCAGACGGAATGCCATGATCCGGTTCTCGCCTGCTTCGCCAAGGCTGAGCCAGAGCGAATAGGTATAGGCCCCGATCAGCCCGTAGACCGGTGTGAACCCGCCCAGCAGCGGGAACCGCCCTTCGACAAAAACGCCGAACGCCACCGCGCCGGCAATTGTGCAGATCAGATAGATCAGCACCATCTTCAACTGGCCGTAGGTTTCTGCCGTGAACTTGCCCAAGGCCAGCGTGAGAGCCGCGCAAAAGGCCACCTGCGTCAGTTGCACATTGATGAAGGGATAGGCCACAAACCGTTTGAGCATGTCGAAGGAATAATCCCCCGTCACCCAGACGCGGTCGAAGACGGCTGCGGAATAGCCGTATTCCTCGATCGCAGCGATACGCCAGCCGACGCCACGCGGGCCACCGATGACACCGGCATTGGCAAGCTGAAAGACCGCCTCGACCCCGACGATCAGCAGTGTCAGTGCAATCACCACAGGAGGCAGCGCGTTCACCGCACTTTCGGGCCGCTGGTAGTCTTCTTCGTCGTCCATTGCGTGCTTTCGCTTCGGTTGAAGTTGACGGGTCTGTCTGGCATGGGTATGCGACCCAAGCTGTGAAATCCAGAGCGGAAAAATGCGATGACCGAGACCACCTTCACCCCGCGCGTCTTCTCAGGGATCAAACCCTCGGGTGGTTTGACGCTGGGCAACTATCTGGGCGCCATCAAGCGCTTTGTCGGCATGCAAGGGCAGATGGAGACGGTCTATTGCGTCGTCGACCTGCACGCGATCACCGTCTGGCAGGACCCCAAGGAACTGGCCAACATGACGCGCGAGGTTGCCGCGGGCTATCTTGCCGCCGGTCTCGATCCGTCACAGTCGATCCTGTTCAACCAAAGTCAGGTCCCGGCCCATGCCGAGCTGGGATGGATTTTCAACTGCGTTGCCCGCGTCGGCTGGATGAATCGGATGACGCAGTTCAAGGACAAGGCCGGGTCGAATTCGGAAAAAGTGTCACTGGGGCTTTATGCCTATCCGTCGCTGATGGCAGCCGACATCCTGCTTTATCACGCGACACATGTGCCTGTCGGTGACGACCAGAAGCAGCATGTCGAACTGACACGCGATATCGCAGCCAAGTTCAACCACGACTTCGGCGTGGATTTCTTTCCGCTGACCACACCGGTCATCGAAGGTCCCGCCATGCGCATCATGAACCTGCGCGACGGCACCAAGAAGATGTCGAAATCCGGCGAAAGCGACATGGAACGCATCAACATGACCGATGATGCCGACACCATCGCCAAAAAGTTCAAGAAGGCCAAAACGGACCCCGAGCCGCTGCCTGAGACGCTGAGTGGTCTGGCGGACCGGCCCGAGGCAAAGAATTTGGTCGAGATCTACGCGGCCCTGAATGACCAGAGTGCCGAAGACGTGATCTCTGAATACGCCGGTGCCGGATGGGGCAAGTTCAAACCGGCGCTGGCCGATCTGGCGGTGACCAAGCTCAGCCCGATTGCCGACGAGATGGGACGTCTGATGGCCGATCCCGCCGAGATTGACCGTATCCTGGGTGAAGGGGCGGTAAAGGCACGCGAGATTGCTGATCCGATCCTGCGCAAAACCTACGACATCGTGGGGATGCTGCGCAGCTAGGGGGCTTTGCCCCCGTCCCGTTCCGGGCCTCCCCCAAGGTATTTGGGAACATGAGAAGCTGTGTGCCGGCGCGCAGGGATGGTGCGCAACGGTATCTTTTGTAGTTCCATGTCGATGCGTATCTTCGGCCAAGTGAACACAAAGGAGGGTCCGATGACCACCTCAGCTTCTGCTTCTGTCGGCCATGTGCATCTGCGCGTCTCGGACCTCGACCGCGCGATTGCGTTTTACCGCGATATCCTCGGGTTTGATCTGATGCTGCGCTATGGCGAGGGCGCGGCATTTCTGGGCGCGGGCGGCTACCACCATCATATCGGCTTGAACACCTGGGAAAGTCTCGGGGCCACGCCGCCGCCCAAAGGGCATACGGGTCTTTATCATTCCGCCTTTCTCTATCCTGATCACAAGGCACTGGCGCAGGTCCTCAAGCGGGTTGTTGCGGCCGGTATCCCGATTGACGGTGCCGCAGATCACGGCGTGAGCGAGGCGATCTATTTCCGTGACCCCGACGACAACGGCGTCGAAATCTATGTCGACCGCCCCCGCGAGGACTGGCCGCAAAAGCCGGATGGCAGCCTGCATATGGTGAATGCGCCTCTGGATGTCGCGGCGATTCTGGCGCTGGCGGACTGACCGTCACAAAACTGATGCGCTGCGAGCCGAAGCTGGGCGCAGGGCATCGATTCGCTTTGCCCGACAGGCCTGGTGATGCGTTCGTCCCTCGCAGCACCATGCATTCTCTGGCGTCCGGTGGCCCCCGCACCGGACGCCGCCCCTCTCTTTACCTTGTGCCAAACCCGTCCTACGGTCCGCACCAAGAGGGAGGCGATCATGGCGACGGGCAAGAATATCTGGACCTATTTCGAGGGGCGCTGGCATGAGGGTGATGTGCCGGTCATGCGGGCCGCCGATCACGGGTCGTGGCTGGGCTCGACCGTGTTTGACGGGGCGCGCTTTGTGAATGGTCTGGCGCCCGATCTCGATCTCCATTGTGCGCGGGTCAACCGCTCTGCCGCCGCACTGATGCTGACGCCCACCGTCAGCACCGAAGATATGGTCGGGATTGTCCGCGAGGGGCTGGCGAAATACCCCCCGGGTGCGGCTGTCTATATCCGCCCGATGTATTGGGGGATTGATGGTGATCTGACCGCTATTGTGCCTTCGGACGAGGTGACGGGCTTTGCGATCTGCCTTGAGGAAATCCCCTTTGCGCCCGAGACTGCGACCACGACCCTCGGCCACACGCGCTTCCGCCGTCCGGTGCTGGAAAGCTCGGTGGTGAATGCCAAGGCAGGGTGCCTTTACCCGAACAACGCAAGGATGCTGCGCGAGGTCCGCGCCCGCGGTTTTGGCAACGCGCTTGTTGCGGATGCGATGGGCAATGTGGCGGAAAGTGCGACGGCAAATGTCTTTATGGTCAAGGATGGCGAGGTGTTCACCCCCATCGCCAACGGCACTTTCCTGGCCGGCATCACCCGCGCGCGGCATATCGAGAACCTGCGGGCCGACGGTGTGCAGGTGCATGAAACGGTGCTGGGTTTCGACGATTTTGCAGGTGCCGACGAGGTCTTTCTGTCGGGCAATATGTCGAAGGTCACACCCGTCACCGCATTTGAGGATCGTCAGTATCAGGTCGGCCCCGTCACCCGCCGCGTGCGCGAACTTTATTGGGACTGGGCGGCCTCGGCAGGCTAAAAGTCCCGTTGCCTCTGCCCGCGTGATCAGTCACAGTTGGGCGACTTCATGGGGAGCTATCATGCGCAAGTTTCTGGTTGTTCTGGACGACAGCCGCGAATGTCTGAACGCCATGCGTTTTGCCGCGATGCGGGCTGCGCATACAGGCGGTGGCGTGGCCATTCTGTCGATTATTCCGCCCGACGAATTCAATCACTGGATCGGTGTGGGCGAGATCATGCGCGCCGAAGCCCGTGAAAGGATCGAGGTGCATTACGAGGTCTTCGCCAAGTGGATGCGTGACAAGCAGAATGTGCACCCCGAGTTGATCATCCGCGAAGGCGAGCCGCTGAACGAAATCATGGCCCAGATCACCGAGGACCCCGATATCGGTGTTCTGGTTCTTGGCGCGGGCACCGACAGCAAGGGCCCCGGCCCGTTGGTGACCCATCTGGCGCGCAACTCTGGCAGCCTGCCTGTTCCGATCACGATTGTGCCGGGTGATTTGTCGAAAGAGCGGCTGGAAGCGATCACCTGACCGTGAGACCAGTTTAGAATGGTTCCAAAGTCTTGACATGGCTGCGTCGGGACCGCATATCTAAATCCTGACAAAAAAGGTTTGCCCCATGTTCATTCAGACAGAATCGACACCGAACCCGGCCACGCTGAAGTTCCTGCCCGGCCAGAACGTGCTTGAGGTCGGCACGGCCGATTTCCCGAGCGCCGAGGCCGCCGAAGCCTCACCACTGGCCAAGCGCATCTTTGCGGCAGGTGGTGTAACGGGTGTTTTCTTCGGGATCGACTTTGTGACCGTCACAAAGGCCGATGACGCTGAATGGGACCATATCAAGCCGGGTATCCTTGGCGCGATCATGGAACACTACCAGTCCGGTCAGGCCGTGATGGGTGCAGACCACACGCCTGCCAGCGGCCATGCCGAGCATGAGGGTGAGGATTCCGAGATCGTGAACCAGATCAAGGAACTGCTGGATACCCGTGTCCGCCCTGCTGTAGCACAGGACGGCGGCGATATCACGTTCCACGGCTTTGACCGTGGCGTGGTC
>CAZOMZ010000110.1:0-6420 GCA_964581065.1 uncultured Loktanella sp.
CATTGCCGATCTTCGGATGACGGTCGTCGTCTTCCTTGCCGGTGCCGCCCAGCGTCACCGAATGCAGCATCGAGACATTGTCACCGACAACAGCAGTTTCACCGATCACGATGGAATGGGCGTGGTCGATCATGATGCCTTTGCCGATGCGTGCCGCGGGGTGAATATCGACGCCGAACATCTCGGAGGTCCGCATCTGGATAAAATAGGCCATATCGCGACGGTCGCGCTGATAAAGCCAATGGGCCAGACGATAGGACTGCACAGCCTGATAACCCTTGAAGAACAGCAAGGGCTTCATCAAGCGATGGCAGGCCGGATCGCGGTCATAGGTGGCCACGATATCGGCACGCGCAGCTTCGATCAGTTCCGGCGAGGTGTGATACGCCTCGTCCGCGATCTCGCGCAGGATCTGCTCGGACATTTCCGGCGACCCCAGCTTCATCGAAATCCGGTAAGCCAAGGCCCCTTCCAGCGACTTGTGGTGCAGGATGCCCGCGTGGATCAGCCCGCCCATCAACGGTTCTTTGGCCACGGCCTCTTCTGCCTCGGTGCAGATCCGATGCCAGACAGGATCAACTTGGGTCAGGTTCGGTTGCACATGTCGCATGGCGCATTCCTCGCATCGCTTCAGACCTTTGGTGTAAAGCAGATAGGGGCTGCAAGCCAAGAATAAACCTGTGATCGCGCACTTCAATTCTCGTGATGTTGCATCCACTGATCTATCTCATTGAGCAACAACACAAAAACGCTGACTGATGCGCCGTCCAAAGCCGACGGACGTGCAGCCAGCGGGCGCCGCATCGCCACAGACATCAGCGTTCCATCGCCAAATGCCGGGTGCAGGCTGCGGGTCGCTTGGCGGTGGCGGTCGGCTGCTTCCGCCTCGGCCAGCATTGCCCGCGCAGCCGCACGGCGGGCCCTCTGAGGCAAGGCAAGCAAGGCCCGTGCTGCCACTTCCAGATCGGCCAGTGTCACCGGCCTCATGCCGACAAAGCAACCGAAACCGCCGGTCCCGCTCCGAAACGGGCCGAGATCTGCGCAACCGTGATCTGATAGGCGCCACTGCCGATCTCACTGGCAATCTGGGCAGCGGGATAGTGCCACGCAGGGCTGGCCACGACCTCCTCGCGCAGGGTCACGCCCGCCTTGGTGACGCGCAATAGATAGCTCTCGGTATCCTCGCCCAAGGGCACTTCGACCCCATCCCAGATGTCGCCGTCGATCCGCGTACACCGGATCCACGACAGGTCGACACCTGCCAGACCGCTTTCTGCCCGCAAATGTGCAACCGGATAGGGCCGCAGACCGATGCCGTCAAAGCGATGCACCTGATAGCGATAGCTCGCGTCCGTCATCGGCACACTCGCTGCTCCGAAACGGAAATGACGCTCGGTCCCGCGTGCCGCACTCGCAAGCCCCAACTGGCGCGGCGTTCCGTCGAGCAGCACCACGCGGCTGCCCACCGGCCAGCTTGCGGGCATGTCGCCCCAACTCCCCTTTTGCCCGCGCAAAAGCCCCGTCAGAAGATACCCACCAGCAACCGGCGTGGCGGTCTGAAACTGGATGACCTCCCACCCACCGGCGGACCCGCTGCCAATGGCCAGCGTATTGGCCCCTGCCAGCAACGCCTCGGGCGTGGCGCTCGCCAGAGTTCCGCCCGAGACAGCCACGCGCAAGACCCTCCGCTGCCACAGGCCGACCGCCCCCGCAGGCAGCACCGTTTCCGTCGTGCCCATCACCGAGGGCTGCTGATAAAGCCCTTCCAGCGCATAACCACTGTCCTGCGCGGCGGTATAGAGCGCGATACTGCCAGGCCAGGGATTGCCCGCTGCGGCCACATGAGGCGCATGCGGCAGCTCGTCGCCACTCAGCAATGGCAGGTCCAGAAACAGCATCTCGGCCGGCACCGGCGCCGCAAAGGCAACAGGCCGCGACGGGATCACATCCTCGGTGCCGCCTGTGGCAGTGGCTTTGGCCGCAACCCGTGCTGCCTCGACCAATCGGACACCCGCTTCCTCGATCCGCGCGATCCGATAGGCTGCGCCGTTGACCGAAACCACATCTCCGGCGCCAATCGCCTGTTGCGACGGCGGCAAGGCGAATTGCACAGTCTCACGGCCCGCGCGCGCCTCCTGCAACCAGCGGGCAACACATTCCGCCCCTTCTGCCGACGTCATCACCAAAGGAAATTCGCTGCGGTGCACTGTAGGCGTTACATCGTCAGGCAGACCCGCCTCCCGCGCGAGCGGCGCATAATCGGCATCTGCATCCAGAAAGCCCACCTGCACCCGCCCCGCCAGGGCGGCCTTGGGCGCGCGCGTATGGCGCAGATGTTCGTCTGTCTCGGGATCGCGGGCCAAGGTCTCTGGCGCAAGCACCTCATCAATGGCCTGCCCTTGCGAGCGGAAGACCAGCACCCCGTCCCGCATCACCGCATCAAAACCATAGGCCAGCATCAAAGGCTGTAGCCCTGCCCGCCCTGTCTCGACCGCTGCCTGCGTATAGCCGCGCACAACCCCGAAAAGCCGAGAGACATCGTAGTGACGCACACCAGATGCTTCGCACACCTCCGCCACGACCGAAGCCAGACTGCGGCTGCTTGCCCGCCCGTTCAGCGCCGCACTTGTGGGATAACCCGCACCGTCGGGCCAAACCGCCGTATTGCCCGGATAGAACGGAAAGGGCCGTGTTTCCCAATGGCGGGCATGGCAGCGCCCGAGATCCATCATCCGCCCGCCATAAACAGAGGAGACCGGATTCTCTTCCGCATAATGCCCCAGCACCGCACGCAGATACTGCTGCTGGATCAGATCATCACGCCCGCCATGCGAATAGTGCGGCAACGCACGGCCCAGCGCCTCTGGATCAGGCGTATTCGCCCCCAGATCAACCGAAGGGCAACCCAGCGAAAGCATCCAGATCGGCTTGCTCTGCGGTTGCCACGCCGTTGCCTGCGACTGGCGCACACCGCCCACACGCGGATGATGCGGAGTCTCCCACCAGCCGCGAAAATCTTTCGTGCGCCAGACCCAGTCCTCTCCGTCAGGATCGGAAATCGGAATGCGGCGCTGTGCAGCGCGCGCCTCGGGCGTGGGGTAGTCCCAGTCATACCCTTCGCCCCCCGCAACATTGGCCTGCAAATACGCAAGGTCATGGACGGCGCCCGCCTCCGCATCCAGATGCCCCTCCTCATGACGCCAGTCCGACAGCGGCATCCGCGCATTGACTCCGACAAAATCGATGTTCGGATCGGCCCAAAGCCCATCAAGCGGAAACAGCCGGTCCTGCGTGCCGGGTGGCGTATAGCCCAGCGCCTCTTGCCCGTCCGCGGCATAGGTGATCTTGCACGATGGACCCAGGATCACGCGCACATCCGCCGCCAGCGCCTGCAGCGCCGCAACAGCCGGAAAGTCACCCTCCGCGTCGCGCAAAGTCGTCAGCCCTGCCAGATCGGACCCGATCACAAAGGCATCGACCCCACCGGCTGCCGCCGCCAGATGGGCATAGTGCAACACCAGACGGCGATAGCCGCCCGTAGCCGGTCCCTGATAAGCCACCTGCGTGCCACTCACCTGAAAATCGCCCGGTGCCGCGTCCCCGAAGAACGCCGCCACCTCGTCGGCGGCCAAGGCCGTCCCGTCAGCCGACCCCTCCTGCCCCGGCGCAAGCGACAGCGTCAGACGACCGACCCAAGGGGCTGCCGCCTGCTCGTCAGCCCCCCAAGGATCAGGCAGACCATTGCCCTCCGTCTGGATCAGACGCAGCACCGGTTGCAACACAACCGCGAGGCCACGCGCCTGCAAATCAGACAAAGCCTCGATCACAGACTGATCCGTCGGCGTCCCCCGCAGGCCCTCGGGCAAGACCGCTGCCGTCACGTCACCGATTCCGCTCACCTGCCAAGGCATCGCCTCGGACTGCACAAGGCCGCCCGACACCATCGGCACAACCGCACAATCCGCACAGCGCAGGTCATCACCGAACCACGCGACAGGCAGCACGACCGACCCCAGCGCAGGCAGGTCACCCTCCAGCGCATCAACGGCAACAGCAAAGTCACTGGCCCCGAGCGGTGAATGGGTATTGAGAGCGCGCTGGGCGCCATCGGCCCCGACCCCGTGCAACTGCGTCACAGCCAGCCCGTATTCGCCACAGCCGTCGCCCAAAACGACGCCAGAGACCTGTTCCCAAACCTCGTCCGGCGCACTGCGCACCACTTCGAAGGTCAGCTGAGGGATGCGGTTGCCAAACTGCCCCAGCGACAGGTCCTCCAGCACCACATAGGCCGTCCCGCGATAGGCAGGCGCATTCTCGGCACCTTCCACTGCTGCGATCTTCGGATCAGGCATCTGGTCTGCGTCCCCGTGATAGACGCGCATGTTCAACACCTCGGGTGATATCTCGGCCCCGTCTGCCCAGACACGCCCGACGCGCGAAATCACCCCCTCGCACAGCGCAATCGCGAGGCTGACAGAATAGCTGTAGGTCGTCGTCGTCGGTGTCGGGCGACTGCCCTTGCCCCCGCCGCTGGTTGTGGTGTCCTCAAGGAACTGCGTGGCCCAGATCACCTGCCCTGCGACCCGCATCCGGCCATAGACACGCTGCACATCGGCCCCTTCGGCTGCACTGGTGATGCGAAAGCGGTCGATCCGGCCCGTCTCGACCGCGGCACTGCCCCCCCCCAGCAAGGTCTGGTCAATGCGCTGCCCCAGCGCCGCCCCGGCCGCACGGCCAATCGTCGCCATCGACAGGCCCAGAACCGAGCCGCCAATGGACCCGCCCAGCGCCATGCCCGCGGCAGAAAGTGCAATCGTTGCCATGTCGTTCTATCCTTCCAAGGGAAATTCAAATCGGGCGACAACGCGCCTGCGCCACGGCAGCGATAGCGGGCTCTCGACCACGCCGTGGCCGCTGTAGGCATGAATAAAGGCGGATGTGTCGCCATGCGCCGACAGAATGCCCAGATGCTTGGCGACAGCGCCTCTGCGCATGCGAAACAACAAAACCTGCCCCGCACGCCAGTCAGGCCCCGCAGAGGTCATGTGGCGCAGGGCTGCCGCCATCAGGCGCTCATCGCCCTGCGGCTCGGACCAGTCGGGCGTATAGGCGGGCACGGCCTCGGGCTCGGCGCCATAAAGCGCACGCCAAACGCCGCGCAACAGGCCCAGACAATCGCAGCCCACGCCGCAGACCGAGGCCTGATGCAGATAGGGCGTGCCGATCCACGCCCGCGCCTCACCCACGGCATCCACATTCATCGGATCAGGCTCCCGCCCGCATTCTGCCCACCCGAGCGCGGCACGCTCACCAACCAGTCCTCACCCGGAATATCGGGAAAACCCCGGAAGTTCGCAAAATTGGCGAACTTGTCACGACAGGTGGCCGCACGCTTGTCACAACCCGCAATCAGACGCAGCCGGTCACCCGCCGCCAGTGGCACCGGAAATGGCGCCCAAAGCGCTATCCGGCGTTCGCCGTCGCGCAGCTCATCCAGGCGGATCGCCTGCCGCAGCCCCGCGCCAGCTCCCGTCAGCACCTCGCAAAGCCCCTGCGCAAACCAGCCGTCGGCAAAGCCGCCGTCAGCCACAACAAAGCCGGCATCCGTCAAAGCCGCATCCAGCTGATGGTCAAGCACAAAGGCCGCATCACGCAGATCAACACCGCAAGCCGCATCGCCCAAAGCTGCGCCACAGGTCCGCAGGAATGTGCGGCCAACCGGCTGGTTGAGCGGTTCGGCCAGCCCGTTCAACTCGGCCTCAAAGGCGCCATTCGCCCGCGTGATCTCGCCAATGGTGCCACGAAACTGGACCTGTCGCGCGTCCACGTCATCCCAACACACCAGCCAAACCGTGACCTCGGCACCGTCAAACCGGCCCGCGGCAATATCTGCTTCCGAAATCCGCGCATCCGACAGGACGCCCAAAGCGCTGGTATTATCGACCGACAGCCCCGCGCTGCTCGCCAGCGCCCGTGCGGTTAGACCGCCCTGCGGTGTGAATGTCAGCCCGTCGAAGGACAACGGGCAATCGTGATCGGTAAAGCCCAACCGCACACCATCGGTGCGGCGCAGCTCCCAGCAACGGCAGGTATGGGTCACACCGGTTTCAAGATGGGCAAAAAGATCATCGCGGCTCATACCCTGATCTCCACCACCGGCACATTGGGGATCTCGCCCGCCTCGAACCGCGAGGCGGCAATCAGGATTGCATCCGTGTCAAAGCGCACAGGCACGTCAAAGGCAAAGCCTGCCCGCACCTCTGCGCCTTCATCGGGCGGAGTCTCGAAAGTCACGCTCCCTGTTGCAAGGTCCAGCGCATAGTCCACCCCCTCGACAACAGGCACACCTCCGATTGACACACGGACCGACCCTGCCACCGGCTTGGAAATGGGCCGCTTGTATGAGGCTTCGCCCGAGCG
>CAZOMZ010000111.1:0-3610 GCA_964581065.1 uncultured Loktanella sp.
TGATGAAACGGGCCATGGCACCCCGCGCGCGCTTGGCAAAGAAGCTGACGATACGGGGCTTGCCGTCTTTCACTTCCATAAACTGCGGCGTGACCACCCGCAGTTTGAGCGCCTTGCGGTCGGCAGCACCAAAATATTCCTGACTGGCGCAGTTGATCAGCGTGTCGGTGCCGACGTCTTGGGCCTGCGCATTCAGCGCCTTGGCAATCGTATCGCCCCAATAGTCATAGAGCGATTTGCCGCGCCGTGTTTTCAGACGGCTGCCCATTTCCAGACGGTAGGGCTGGATCGCATCGAGCGGGCGCAAAAGACCGTAGAGGCCGGACAGGATGCGCAGGTGATCCTGCGCCCAAGCAAGGTCGTCGTCGGAGAGCGTTTTCGCCTCAAGCCCCTGATAGGTGTCACCGTTGAAGGCGAATGCGGCGGGCTTGGTCGCCGCTGCTGAGGGTTCTTCCGCAAACGACTTGAAGCGGTCGCGGTTCAGGCGCGCCAGATCGTCGGAAATGTCCATCAGCCCTTTGAGTTCCTTCAACGTCAGGTTCCGCGCAGTCTTGGACAGACGCACGGCATCTTCCTGAAACGCGGGCTGGGTCGCGGGCAGATCGACGGGTGACATATCAAGCGACTTGGCAGGCGACACGACAACGAGCATGGACAATCCTTTCTTCTTCGCATGGGGATGTAACATGGCCAGCGGCGTTGACCACCCCTCTGGCCTCCGTCGTTTGATCGGCCTATGTGATGGCAAAAGAACCAAGGAGATGGGACATGAAGCTTTGCCGGATCAGAACTGCAGACGGGATCAAGCCAGCGGCCTGTGACGCCAATGGGCATTTGCGCGATCTCTCAGGTGTTGTCTCGGATATCACGCCGGACCAGATCACGCCTGCGGGCCTTGCCGCGCTTGCGGCGGTTGATCTTGCCACACTGCCTATCGTCACCGGCGCACATGCCCCGTTCCTTGCAAATCCGGGCCGCGTCCTTTGCATCGGGCTGAATTTTTATGATCACGCCGAAGAAATGGGCATGGCGATCCCCGAACATCCGATCATGTTCATGAAAGCCTGCGATATCACCGGCGCAAACGATCCGATCGTCCTGCCCGTCGGCTCTGAAAAGACCGACTGGGAGGTCGAGTTGGGCGTCGTCATCGGAACTGCGGCCAAGAACGTGTCCGAGGCGGACGCGCTGGGTCACGTTGCGGGATATTTCGTCGGCAACGATGTTTCCGAGCGGTACTTCCAGCTGGAACTGGGCGGCCAGTGGATGAAGGGCAAGTCATCGGACAGCTTTGCACCTGTCGGCCCTTACCTGGTGACCAAGGACTCGGTTGCCGATGTGGGGAATCTGGCCATGCGGCTGGAGGTCAACGGCGAAGTCCAGCAGACAGGCTCGACCGCAACGATGATCTTCAACATCGCCCAGATCGTCAGCCAGATGAGTCGCTTTATCTCGCTGCGTCCCGGCGACATGATCCTGACAGGTACACCTCCGGGTGTCGGTGTCGGCCAGACGCCGCAGAAGTTCCTGAAAGCGGGTGATGTGGTGACAGCCGAGATTGCGGGCCTCGGCCAGATGCGGCACGAGGTCGTTGCGTCCTAGTTCAGCTGGACCTGCAACGGATAGTGCCCGTTCTCGAAAGGACCAAACAGGTCGCCGACATCGGGGTGGTCCACGGGCTCGCCTGAGTAGTCGGCGACGAGGTTCTGTTCCGACACATAAGCCACGTAAAAGCTCTGCTCATTCTCAGCCAGCAGGTGATAGAACGGCTGGTCCTTGCTGGGGCGGCTGTCTTCGGGAATGGCGTTGTACCATTCGTCGGTATTGGCAAACATCGCGTCGACATCAAAAATCACACCTCGGAAGGGATGCTTCCGGTGCCGGACCACTTGGCCGAGGTGATATTTCGCGCGCGTTTTCAGCATTTCATTCGCCCTGTTCCCTATATATGTCTGCTGCACGTGCAAAGTCTACGGCCCACCAGCAATTTCAAAGGAAACAGTCTGTGAACTTGGCTCTGACAGTCCTGAACATCACGGCGCCTGTTTTTCTGCTTGCGGCGGTCGGTTTTGCCTGGGTCAAACTGGGCTTTGAATACCGGATGCAGTTCGTCACACGTCTGGCGATGACGATCTCGGTGCCTTGTCTGATCTTTGTGGCGCTGATGCAAACCGAGATTGCACCCGAAGCTCTGGCAGGTCTGTCGCTTGCGGCCTTTGTTGCCTACGGATTGGTGATGGTGGCGACCTTTGTGGTCGCCAAGCTGGCGAGGCTGGACATGCGGACCTACCTTGCGCCGCTGATCTTCGGCAATACGGGCAACCTCGGCCTTCCGCTGGCCCTTTTTGCCTTTGGCGATACTGGGCTTGGCTATGCGGTCGTTGTCTTTGCGGTGATGGCAATCCTGTCATTCACGATCGGCATCTGGATGGTCGCCGGTGCCGGATCACTGGGCAAGGTCGCAGCCGAGCCACTGGTCTGGGCGACACTTCTGGGGGCGCTGTTTCTCTGGCAGGGGTGGGAAACACCGATGTTCCTGACCAACACGCTGGACCTGATCGGTCAGATGGCCATTCCGATGATGCTGATCACGCTCGGCGTCGCAATGGCGCGGCTGGGGACCGGGGCCATGTCGCTTGCGATGATCCTGTCCGTTGTGAAGCTGGTGATCTGCACAGGCGCAGGCTGGCTGGCAGCCATCTGGTTCGGGCTGGAACCCGTGGCCGCCGGTGTTCTGATCGTGCAGGTTGCCACCCCTGTTGCTGTCACCTCTTATCTGATCGCAGAGAAATACGGCGCCGACGCGCAACCGGTCGCGGGCCTCGTCGTGACCTCGACCTTGCTTTCCGTGATCGCCCTGCCTGTCATTCTGGCATTTGTGATCTAGGCATCGCGTCTTTGGCATTCCCAGATGGCACAGGCCGCGCTATGTTGAAAAGAAAACATAGAAAGCGAGAGGCAGATGAGCAGTTTCTTTCGCGCGATGGCATTTGTAATGCTGCTGGCAAGTTGCAGCGGCGGGACCGGTTATAACTCGGCTCCGCGCAACCTTGACGACGCTTGCAGCATCCTGTCAGAGCGCCCGTCCTACCTGAATGCATTCCGTTCGGCCCAACGCAAATACGGCGTGCCGATCCCTTCGATGATGGCGATCATCTATCAGGAGAGCAAATTCATCGGCGACAACCGTACGCCGCACCGCTACGCGCTGGGGGTCATCCCCATCGGGCGCCAGTCCTCGGCCTTTGGTTATAGTCAGGCACTGGACGGCACCTGGGAGGAATACCAGCGCTTCGAAGGCGGGCGCGGCGCACGGCGTGACAATATCTACGATGCGGCCGATTTCATGGGCTGGTACATGGCCCAGACCGTCGAAGAGACCGGCGTGGCCATCACCGATACACGCAACCAGTATCTGGCCTACCATGATGGACGCACGGGCTTCTTGCGCGGAACGTGGCGTTCGAAAAGCTGGCTGGTCCGGATCGCAGGCGAAGTCGAAGCGCGCGCGCTGATGTATGACCAGCAACTGCGGTCCTGCCGCAAGATTTAAAGAAAAAAGGCGACCCATCAGGTCGCCTTTCCCCTTCTCGGGTCAATTATTCCCGCG
>CAZOMZ010000111.1:3710-6397 GCA_964581065.1 uncultured Loktanella sp.
GACGTTCTCGCGCAGAATGATGCTCAGCGGCGTCCGGCTCAAAGGATAGCGGTCGGGGCCGGTGTTTGACCGTGGATCGAAGATGGCCAACTGGCCACCGCCAGCAAGGACCATCGACTCGTCCGGGGGGTTGTACTCAAAGCGGATGCGGCCGGGCCGCTTGATATAGATCTGGCCGGTCGACAGCGTGCCGTCGGCGTTGATCTGCGTGAACCCGCCCTGAGCCGTTTGCAACCCGTTGAGATAGTCCGAAATCTGCCGCAGTGAAAGTTGCTGGGCAGAGGCGGCACCGGCGTAAATCACAAGCGCGATTACGGCGACAAAATATAAGATGCGTCTGGTCATATGTCCTACCTATGGCGTCGCGTGCTGATTTGCACGTCTTGGATAGGTCAGACAACAGCATGTGATCGCGCGCTAAGCGATATCAGGCAGATTGATAGGCAATAGCCTGCCATCGGGCCAAAAAAATGCCGCGGCGACACAGCCACCGCGGCATTCTTCAACCAAGGTTATAGGTCTTAGCGGATCCAGACCTCGACATGGGTTGCCTCGCCATTGGCGACCTGACTTTCGATACAGGTTGTCGCTGCCACATCTCCGAAGCCGTAGCTGGAAAGTGTGAGGCCAGCTTCTGCAACGACGCCACCCGCAAAGGCCTGAAATGCCGCTTGCATCTCGGCGGCGGCATTGGCCGAAGCGGTGACAGCGGCCGCTGATCCGGCATCACTTGAACCGACACCCACAAAGATCACCTCGCGGCCTGCATTGGCAGATGACGACAGCGTTTCGGCAAGATCAACCATCATGGCACGGTTCCATGCTGCCTCGGGACCACTCACCGCGCCGCCGACCAGCGTTGTTGACAAGCGGTCTGCTCCGAAAAGCGTCTGGAACATCTGCGCTGCCGCATCGCGCTGCGCATCATCAAGTGTCGCGTTGAGCAAACCGCTCAAACGCGCGTTCTTGATGCTGCTGTCCTGCCGCGTGGCCGAGAAGTTCTGCAGGCCAAGAACTTGTCCAAGCGACTGCGCTTCGTCTCGAGCTGCCGCATCAAAGAAGTCGGTGACGCTCTGCGGTGCGGCACCGCTGTAGGTGGCCATCACGGGGCGCAGCAAAGGATAGTCGCCCGAAATGACGTTGAACGGTGTCGGCGCGACGGCAAGTCCGCAGGATCCCGCCACGGGGATCGTAAGATCAGGGTTTGCCGATGCGGCACTGACGACTGCAATGCTGCCGGGGAACTGGTTGACCGATGCGGTAATCCCGGCCTCGTCACCCATCGCCAGCACACCCGGAGCGACCTGTTCCTCTGCAGGGTCAAGCAGGACGGCCTGAAGATCACGGAATGTGGGTGTCCCGTCAGGCAGTCGCAGGGCAAGCACCGCAAGGTTGGCGCCACCAATCTGCTGCCAGTTGGTCACCTCGCCCGAGAATACACGGGCCAGGTCTTCCACCGAAATGCTGCTCAGGCCGGTGCTCGGCGAGGCCTGGACCGCAAAGGCGCTCAATCCAACCATCTGATGTGTCAGCGCAGCGGGGTTGGCAGACCAGCCGGAGGCACCATCAAAGGCGGCTTCCCGTTCGCCCAGCAGGGTGACTGTCTGGACGGCAACATCCGCGGCCGCGAGGTCGGGTGTGGCGTTCAATGTTGCGCCGTCTCCAAGTGTCACAGTCGCGCCATCGATCTGCGCCCCAGAGACCGTTCCGGCAAACGACGTGTAGAACGCATTTGTTGTCGGTGAGGCAAAGGCGATCGTCAGATCACTGCCCAGCGCTTCTGCCGCAGCGGGGGTATCGGCAGCCTCGGCAACATCTGCGACTGTTTCAACACCGGCCAAGTCGTCCGCTGTCAGGCCAAAGTCATTGTTGGCCAATACGTCCAGACAGGCGGCACCATAGCAAATCACCTCTGATGCAGGCACGCTGACGGCACCAACCGTGGTCTGCACACGCAGCATGACGCCGTTGAAACCAACGATTTCACCATCAACACTGATGAATTCGTCGGGAGAGCGCAGATTGACTTCCTGCGCGGTCAGCGCAACCGGCGCTGCAGTACACAACAGAATGGCGGCTAGTCGTCCCATCATCTTCTTCTTTGCTCCAACAATCTGTCATTCCATTCATAAAAGAATTCGAATCGAATAGAACACCCAAAGCTGGCAAAACTTGGATGAATTGCCAGAAACCAATGCAACTGTGCGTGATCAAGCAACAATCACTGGCCCCTTGTTTTCTTGGAAATTCACGGGTTTGGGATGTCCCTGACCTCCGCGTCTTCACAGTCTTGCCATATTCGCGGACACTGACCCAAGGTCACTAATGGAACGGCAAAGACATGTCGGGACCGCCCGCTAGCGCAGGTCTGGAATGTCGTCGGAAACCCTGACTTCACCCCGCATAAGCCCCGCAAAATCAAAAAGTTTCGGGTCCAGAAGATGCGATGGGCGCGCGTTCATCAATGCGCGGAACATGACCTGACGCCGGCCGGGGCTGTTCTTTTCCCAACCGTCGAGGATCTGCTTCACCTGCTGGCGCTGCAAACCGTCCTGAGACCCGCAAAGATCACATGGGATGATAGGATAGTTCATCGCACGTGCGAATTTCTCGCAATCTGCCTCGGCCACATGGGCCAGCGGGCGATAGACAAATAGGTCGCCTTCCTCGTTCAACAGTTTCGGCGG
>CAZOMZ010000112.1:0-6376 GCA_964581065.1 uncultured Loktanella sp.
GAACCTTGCCGTCGTCGCCCCCGGCATTGCCGAGGCGCTTCTGGCCACGGGTCTGGGCCTGCTCGCCGCTATTCCGGCTGTGATCTATTACAACAAACTGTCATCCGACAGCGATCAGATTGTCAGCGGCTACGAGGCTTTTGCCGATGAATTCGCCACCATCCTCAGCCGCCAGTTGGACAGCTGATCATGGGGGCAGGGGTTCTTGAAAACGGCGGAGGGGACGGCGGCAGACGCCGTCGCCGCCGCTCGCGCCGCGGCAAACCGATGTCGGAGATCAATGTCACTCCCTTTGTGGACGTGATGATGGTGCTCCTGATCATTTTCATGGTGGCGGCACCTTTGTCTGTGGTCGGCGTTCCGGTGGAACTGCCCGAGACCGCAGCAACCGCACTTCCCGGCGATGAGGAAGAGCCGTTGACGGTCACGATCACCGATGACGGCCGCATCATGATCCAGGAAACCGAAACGGACGAAGCCACGCTGGTCACCCGTCTTCAGGCGATCGCAGCCGAGCGGGACAGCGATAAAATCTTCCTGCGCGCCGATGGCCGCAACGACTGGAACCGCGTGGCGACAATCATGGGGCTGCTCAATGCGGGTGGCTTTTCGGACATTGGTCTTGTGACCGACACGATGCCAACGGATGGCACAGACGGATAAGTCATGGCGACGCCCGGCACCTTCATTTCTACAGCGGGCCATATCGGCCTGATCGGCTGGCTGATCGTCGGCTGGGGGATGAATGCCGAGCCGCTGCGGATCGAAACGATGGATGTCTCGGTGATCTCTGGCGAGGCGTTCGACCAATTGCGCGCGGCCCGTACCCCCGACCCCGGCACGATCCAGCCGCCCGAGCCCACGCAGCCCGTTGTCAACGAGACCCCGCCACCGTTGCCCGAACCCGAGACACCTGCCGAGACAGCTTCGCCACCGGAGCCTGTGACACCGCCGGTCAGTGAGACGCCGCCACCTCCGCCGCCGCCGCCACCGGTCGAGGCCGAAGTCACGGATGTCCTACCGCCAGCGCCTGCTGTCCCCGAGACACCGCCGCCACTCCCTGATTTGCCGCAGAGCGATACGCCAACGCCGCCGCGTGCGCCGACAGTTGCCTCGACTTTGAATGCGCCGCCGCCGCCGGATGCACAGGTCGATGAAGTCGTTCGTGAAGAGGTTGTGCCGGACAATTCTGCCGAGGCCGAAGTGGTTGCAGAGGAGCAGCAAGCCACAGCGCCTGAGGAAACTACGACGCAGATCGTGCCCGAGGACCTTGCGCCAAGCACTTCGGTGCGCCCCGTGACGCGACCCGACCGGCCTGCGCCGCAGCCCGCCGCAGTCGCCGAGGCGCCGTCGCCTGACCCCGCGCCCGAGCCGCAGCCAGCACAGGATGATGTTGCCGCGGCGCTTGAGGCCGCCCTGAACGCACCGCCAGCGCCTGCGGCACCCGCCGTTGCAGCAGGACCGCCCATGACCGGGTCAGAACGTGACAGCTTCCGTCTGGCGGTGAACCGTTGCTGGAACGTTGACCCTGGGTCTGTTGCGGCGCGGGTGACAGTCGAAGTGGGTTTCAGCCTTGATCGCGACGGCACCGTGCGTGGTAACGAGGTGCGCTTGTTATCGTCTGACGGCGATCAATCTGCGACCAACACAGCATTCGAGGCGGCGCGGCGGGCAATCCTGCGCTGTCAGTCGGGGGGCTATGATCTGCCTGCTGACAAATACGACCAGTGGCAGGACGTTGTGATCACCTTTGATCCCAGCGGGATGCGGCTAAGATAGGCGAAGACATGCGCAGGTGAGTGACGGGACAATTTTCCCCCTGCGAAAACAAGGCAAGAAAGGGCAAGTTGGGCAAAGCCCGATGCGCGAAGTGAGGCAAGAATGATGAAACGACTGATGACATTGCTGCTGGCGCTTGTGCTTGCAGGGCCGGTCATGGCGCAAAGCGGGCCGCTGCGTCTGACGATCACCGATGGTGTGATTGAGCCGATTACCTTTGCTGCGCCAAGTTTTCAGGCGGAAACCGCAGGGGCCGAGACTGTCGCAAACGACATCACCCGTCTTCTGGTGCAGGATCTGGCCGGCACGGGGCTATTCCGCGAGATTCCATCGGCCGCCTTTATCAGCCAGATCAGTTCGTTTTCGCAGCCGGTCTCGTTCCCCGACTGGCGCGCGATCAATGCGCAGGCGCTGGTCACAGGGGCCGTGGCGGTCAATGGCAACCAGTTGACTGTCAAGTTCCGCCTCTATGACGTCTTTTCCGGACAGGAACTGGGGCAGGGGTTGCAGTTTGCCGGAACGACCGATGGCTGGCGCCGGATGGGCCACAAGGTCGCCGATGCCGTCTATAGCCGGATTACGGGTGAGGGCGGCTATTTCGACAGCCGCGTCGTATTCGTGGCCGAGAGCGGGCCCAAGAACGACCGTCAGAAGCGTTTGGCTGTGATGGACTACGACGGTGCGAATGTGCAGTTCCTGACCGACAGCAGCACCATCGTGCTGGCCCCCCGCTTTTCGCCCAGCGGAGACCGTGTGCTCTACACCAGTTTTGAATCCGGTTTTCCGCGCATCAATGTGCTGAATGTCGCCACGGTCGGTCGCCAGCAATTGTCGACGGCACCCGGAGAGATGGCCTTTTCCCCGCGGTTTTCGCGTGACGGGCAATCGGTGATCTACAGCCTGTCCAACGGTGGCAATACCGACATCTACCGCACCGACCTGAACACCGGCCAGCATTTGCGTCTGACCTCGGCGCCCTCGATCGAGACAGCACCCAGCCTCTCGCCTGATGGCAGCCAGATCGTCTTTGAAAGCGATCGGTCCGGTTCGCAGCAGCTTTACATCATGTCCGCCAATGGCGGCGAGGCGCGGCGGATTTCGTTCGGGCCGGGGCGTTATGGCACGCCTGTCTGGTCACCGCGCGGCGATCTTGTTGCCTTTACCAAGCAGAATGCGGGACGTTTCCACATTGGCGTCATGCGCACCGACGGGTCGGAAGAACGTCTGCTGACCTCGTCTTTCCTTGATGAAGGTCCAAGCTGGTCGCCGAATGGCCGTGTCATCATGTTCAGCCGCGAAACACAGGGTGCGACAGGGTCGACCTCGCTTTATTCGGTCGATATTTCGGGCCGCAACCTGCGTGCCGTGCCTCTGCAAGGCGGAGCGAGTGACCCGTCCTGGGGACCGTTGCAACCGTAATGATGTGTGATTCCCCACGGCGGAAACCCGTGCTAGGATTGTACCAAGAATAACGAGCAGTTCATAAACAGGATGAAACCTATGACAGTCTTTACCAAAACGGCCGCAATGCTGCTGATCGTGACGACAGCCGCTTGCACCAACCCCGACCGCTTTGGCGGCGGTGGTCTGAACGGGCAGGGTGCCGACGGTGCCAATGCCGGCATTGCAGGGTCGGTCAGCGATCCGACCAGCCCTGCCTATTTCAACCAGACAATAGGCGACCGCGTCCTGTTCGCCGTTGACCAGTCCACGATCACCCCGACGGGACAGGCGATCCTTGATGGACAGGCGCGCTGGCTGCTGGCCAACACCGACTACCGCGCTGTGATCGAAGGCCATGCTGACGAACAGGGCACACGCGAATACAACCTTGCTCTCGGCTTCCGCCGCGCGAATGCCGTGCGTGAATATCTGGTGTCGCGCGGTGTGCCGGCCAGCCGGCTGGAGGTGACCAGCTACGGCAAGGAACGCCCGATCGAGATCTGTTCGGATGAATCCTGCTATGCGCAGAACCGTCGCGCGGTTACGGTGTTGTCATTCTCGGCGATCACAAGCTGATCTAGACCAAAGGACCCGCTATGTTGCACCGTTTCGTTGTTGCCTGTGCCCTGTTACTGACACCTCTTCCTGCATTTGCGCAGAACGAAACGTTGGCAGACATCCGTCAGGAGCTGACCGCGCTTTTTGTCGACGTGCAGCGGTTGACCCGCGAATTGTCGACAACGGGTGGCCTGAACGCTGGCACAGTGGGCAACACGCCTCTGGAACGGCTCAATGCGATCGAGGCGGAACTGCAGCGACTGACGTCCAAGACCGAAGAGCTGGAGTTCCGCATCAACAGCGTGACGGCGGATGCAAACAACCGTATTGGCGATCTGAACTTCCGCCTTTGCGAACTGGAACCGGCGTGCGACATCGGACAGCTTGATGACACGCCGCTCGGCGGCCTTGCTGTTGCGGGGGCGCCCAGTTCTTCGCCTTTGCCACAAACCGGCGGGCCGGCTTTGGCGATTGGCGAGCAGGGCGACTTTGACCGTGCCCGCGATGCCGTGGCCGCAGGCGATTTTCAAGCCGCAGCCGACCAGCTTGCCGGTTTTGTTTCGACCTATCCCGGCAGCCCGCTGACCGCTCAGGTGCAATTCCTGCGTGGCGAGGCGCTTGAAGGGCTTGGCCGCACAACAGATGCCGCGCGGGCCTATCTCGAGGCGTTTTCCGGCGACCCGATGGGGCCGGTCGCGCCGGAGGCCCTGTTCAAACTTGGTGCATCGTTGGGAAGGATCGGGCAAACCCAGGATGCCTGCCTGACCCTCGCCGAGGTTGATGTCCGGTTTCCCGGCAGTCCTACCGTCGCTGTCGCGCAGGAAGAGATGCGCGCCTTGGGATGTCAGTAGCCCCATCGGTTGAAGACCGCTTTCTTGATGCTGCGGGTGCCTTCGGAAAGATCGAAGCACCTGTGGTGCTTGCGGTTTCCGGTGGGAGCGATTCAACCGCTCTGATGCACCTTGCAGTTAGGTTGCTCGGTCCCGAACGGGCCATTGTCGTTTCTGTCAATCATGGTCTGCGGCCGGAGGCCGCTGCCGAGATCGCCTTGGTTTCGGCGCAGGCAGCACAGCTTGGCTTGCGGCATGAAACAGCCAATTGGGATTGGGACGGGCAGGGCAACCTGCAAGCGGCGGCCCGTGCGGGGCGTTGGGAATGTCTGCGCCGTGCTGCGCTGGCCCATGGTGCTGGCTGGGTCTGGACAGGTCATACGCAGGATGACCAGATCGAAACGGCTCTGATGCGGTTGGCACGCGGGTCCGGTGTTGACGGGCTGACGGGCATGTATCCGCAATCCCGCAGAGCCGGGCTGCGGATCGGCCGCCCGCTTTTGGGGATCGCGCGCGCCGCATTGCGGGAGTGGTTGACTGATCACGGGATCAGTTGGAGCGACGACCCCAGCAATGACGATCCCCGCTTTGATCGCGTGCGCACACGGCAGATGATGGCGCAGTTGCAGTCTCTCGGCCTGACACCCAAGCGGCTTTTGCAGACGATTGATCACATGCAGGCGGCCCATGTGTCCTTGCAGGACGCCGCGCGCGCTTTTGCCGCGACACATGTCAGGCAGGACGCGGGCGATCTGATCCTGACCCACGATGTCTTTGAGGTTGACCGTGCCGATGCCCCGCGCCGCGTGCTGGCCGCCGCGATCGGATGGGTCGGCAGCCGCCGCTACCGTCCCAGATTTGAAAGCCTGCGCGACGTGGCGCGGCAGGCGCGCGACGGGCGGACGGTGACACTTGGCGGCGTGATCATGTCATCGGAGGCGGGCAACAGGGTCCGCCTGACCCGCGAGGCTGCCGCGACTGAACCACTGCAATTGACCACTGATGGAACAGCCGATCCGGCAGGCGCGACCTGGGACACCCGTTGGTATCTGGAAGGCCAGGTAAAGCCGGGTCTGACGATCAAGGCGCTGGGCGAAGCACTGCGTGATTGCCCGGACTGGCGGGACAGTGGGTTGCCGAGACTGTCGCTTCTGGCTTCGCCTTCGGTGTGGCAGGGCACGACACTGCTTGCCGCCCCGCTTGCGCGGCTTTCCAACGGCTGGTCGGCACGGATTGTCGCGGATTTCCATTCTACGGCGTTTGCCATTGAAGATTAGGGTATGACCTCTATTTTAAAGGAAACGCTTGTGACGCGACTCTGTCGCTCCACTCCCTGATTTTGAAGGAGCTTCCCCCTTGGGCAACGCGCGTAATATGGTCTTCTGGGTCGTCCTGTTCCTGATGGTACTGGCCCTGTTCAATCTTTTCAGCAGCCCCCCAGGCAGCACAAATTCGCAGGCTCGCAGCTATTCGGAGTTCGTCGAGGCCGTTCAGGACGGCCGCGTGACCGAAGCTGTGATCGACGGCGAAAGTGTGCGCTACTCTGAAGGCGGCCGCAGCTTTACAACGATCAAGCCGCAAGATGCGGAAATCACCACCTTGCTGATCGAGGCCGGTGTTCCGGTCGAGGCACGCAGTCAGGAAACCTCGGCGTTCCAGTCGTTCCTTGTCAGCCTGCTGCCATTCCTGCTGCTGATCGGTGTCTGGGTCTACTTCATGAACCGGATGCAGGGCGGTGGCCGTGGCGGCGCGATGGGCTTTGGCAA
>CAZOMZ010000113.1:0-6344 GCA_964581065.1 uncultured Loktanella sp.
GGCTGCGACGTGATCGGGATGACCAACATGCCCGAGGCGAAACTCGCCCGCGAGGCCGAGATCTGCTACGCCTCGGTCGCGATGGTCACGGATTATGACAGCTGGCACCCCGATCACGGCGCAGTCGAAGTGGCCGAGGTGATCGCCACGCTGCAAGGCAACGGCACCAAGGCGCAAGACCTTGTCAGCCGCCTGCCCGCATTGCTCGGGGCCAAGCGTGCGCCCTGCCCGCATGGCTGTGACCGTGCGCTGGAGTTTGCGATCATGACCGCGCCCGACAAGCGCGACCCCGCCCTCCTTGCCAAACTCGATGCGGTCGCCGGCCGCGTTCTCTAAAGGATCAATGATGAAGACCGTTCAGGACTATATCCGCACCATCCCAGACTTTCCCCACGAAGGGATCATGTTCCGCGATGTAACAACGCTGTTTGCCGATCCGCGCGGCTTTCGCATCGCGATTGACCAGTTGCTGCACCCCTACGCGGGCGAGGCCATCGACAAGGTCGTGGGGCTCGAAGCGCGCGGTTTCATCCTTGGCGGGGCGATTGCGCATCAGCTCTCGGTCGGGTTCGTGCCGATCCGCAAGAAAGGCAAGCTGCCGGGGCAGACCATCGCGCAGGACTACACGCTCGAATATGGCACCGCCACAATGGAAGTGCATGATGACGCCCTGCAGGCGGGCGAGAAGATCCTGCTGGTTGATGACCTTCTGGCAACAGGCGGCACGGCTGAGGCGGGGATCAAGCTTGTCGAACGGTTGGGGGGCGAGGTCGTCGGCTGCGCATTCGTCGTCGACCTGCCGGACCTTGGCGGGCGCAAAAAGCTCGAAGCGCTCGGCATGAATGTGCATGCCCTATGCGCCTTTGAGGGGGAGTAATGCCTCCGGCGCGGGGGTGAGGGGCGAAAGAGAAACGATCCAGTGGATCGTTTCAGCCCCGAACGGGCGGAGCCCAAGGGAGAAAGAAGTTATTAACTATGTCGCCCTAGGTTGCCGAGGCGGCCGCTTCTGGAGAGTCGACGGTCGTGGAGTGAGAAGTCGCCTGTCACCGGACCCCAAACCGGTCGGTCTGTAGCGGACAGCGGTGGCGGGCGCATCTTGTGTCTTCTTTCTCCCAAGAAACTCCCGCCGGAGGCTCCAAAGCGATCAACCAGACCAATCGTCAGTCCTTTTGGCGCAACACGGCCCCGGGGTTCATGATCCCGAGCGGGTCAAGCGCATCCTTGATCGCCCTGAGCATCGCCAGCTTGGCAGGGTCGCCGTAAGTCTCGAGGTCCTTGACCTTCAGCCGCCCGACGCCGTGTTCGGCACTCACAGACCCTTCCATCTCGTGCACCAGATCGTGGACCACCTTCTTGACCTGCGCCCGCTCGGCCTCGTAGTCGTCGCGGGCGCGGCCTTTGGCGGGGAAGACGTTGTAGTGCAGGTTGCCGTCGCCCAGATGCCCGAAGCAGTTGATCCGCATGTCACCGACTGCAGCCAGCGCCTTGCCGCCGCGCTCGATAAAGGCGGGCACGGCGCTGAGTGGCAGAGAGATATCATGTGAACTGACCGAACCGATCCGGCGGTTGGCCTCGGGGATGGTTTCGCGGATCATCCAGAAAGCGTCGCGCTGCGCGTGGCTTTGCGCGATCACGCCGTCGGTGACGAGGCCTTTCTCAAAAGCCGCCTCGAACAGTGCCTCCAGCGCCTCGTCGGGGTTGAGGCCCTTGGGCAGGCCGACGTCGATCAGCACGGTCCATTCAGGCACCTCGTCCATCGGCACGGGCACTTCGGGGCCGACCTCTGCCAGAAAATCGAAGCCCGCGCGGTGCATCAGTTCGAAAGCCGAGATGCCCTCGCCGATCAAGTCCCCCGCGAGGGCCAGCAGATCGAGCGCGGCTTGCGGCGAGGGCACAGCCATCAGAGCGGCACCGATCCCAACAGGGCGCGGGACCAGTTTCAGCGCCGCACCTGTGATAATCCCCAGTGTCCCTTCCGCGCCGATCATCAGGTTGCGCAGGTCATATCCCATGTTGTCTTTGCGCAGCCGCGTGAGCCCGTGCCAGATTGTGCCGTCGGGCCGGACCACCTCGAGCCCCAGACATTGTGCGCGGGCGTTGCCGTAACGCAGGACGTTCACGCCGCCAGCATTGGTCGACAAAAGCCCGCCGATCCGTGCGGACCCTTCAGAGGCCAGCGACAGCGGGAACATCCGCCCCGCCTCTGTCGCGGCTTCCTGCACATGGGCGAGGATCGTGCCCGCATCACAGACCAGCACGTTCTCGGACGGGTAGATTGCGCGGATCTTGTTCATCCGCTCCAGCGACAGCACGACCGGCGCGGGGCCGTCCGCCATGAGTTGTCCCCCCACCAGTCCGGTGCCGCCGCTATAGGGCACAATCCCGATACGCGCGTCGGCACAGGCCCGCACGAGGGTTGCCACTTCTTCGGTCGAGGCCGGAGCGATCACGACACCCTGCCCCGTCCAGCGTCCGCGTGGCTCGGCGAAATACGGGGCCGTATCGTCCTTGAAGGCCGAAGACGGCAGCAGCGCCCGCAGAGTTTCGACAAATTCAGGGGTGACGGGGTTCAGCATGGTGTGTCCTTTTCTTCCCCAGATAGATGGCGCAATTTCGCTGGCCGTCCAACTTGATTTGGGGGCTTTGCCCCGTCGCTGCGCGACTCCCCAGGATATTTATGGGCCAATAATAACTGGGGTCAGACCGTGAGCACGATCGCGCCTTGCCGGTTGCCGGCCTCGACCATCTCATGGGCTTTCGCGCAATCGGCGAGCGGCAGTTCCGCGGCAACGCGCAGATCGAGTTGCCCCTCTTGCAAGAATTGCGTCAGCTTGCTGATCGTCGCGGCACGCTCGCCCGCGTTGAGCAGGTAGATCAGCGCCATATCAATGGTCACCGCTTTGAACATCATCGGATAGAAGGGGATCGTTGGCGTCATGTCCTGTGCCGAGCCGTAGGTGGCGATTGTGCCGCCCTCGGCGATCACTGCGGTATTTGTGGTGGCGTTCTTGCCGAATTCCACCTCGACGATCCGCGCCATCGGCGCACCTCCGGAGGCCGCGAGGATCTGCTCTGCCAGATCGGGTGCGGAATAGTCGAAGACATGCGCGGCACCGGCCTTGCGCGCCGCGGCAAGACCCGCCTCGCCCCGCGCGGTAGCAAAGACCTCGGCCCCGCCATGTGCGGCGATCTGCACTGCGATATTGCCGACACTGCCCGCCGCACCGCTGATCAGGACGCGCTGGCCGCTCACCGGGCCATTGGCAAGCACTGTATGGCAGGCCGTCATGGCCGGAATACCGAGGACCGCGCCTTCGGAGAAGGAGATATGCTCTGGCAGGAGCACCGCCTGTTCGGACGGTACCGCGATATACTCCGCCGCTGTTCCAAAGGCGCGTTGCCATTGCCCGTTCCAGACCCAGACCCTTTCGCCGATGCGTGCAGGGTCCACCCCTGCGCCGACGGCTTCGATGACCCCTGCCCCATCGCTATGGGGGATGATCTTGGGAAACGGTGGTTTGGTGACACCGGGGCGTCCGCCAGCACGGGCGCGCACGTCGGAAGGGTTCACCGCCGAAGTTGCCATGCGGACCAGCACCTCGCCTGCCGAAGGGGTGGGCGTTGGCAGGTCTTCGAGGGTCAGGACTTCAGCCGCAGGGCCGAAACGGTCGTAGGTGATCGCGCGCATCTTCGCTCCTTCACAAAGGGTCAGCCGACGTCGGTCTTGCCCCGCCGGTCGTGCCGCAGATTGGCGTAAAGCACATGGTTCCGCCAGCGCCCGTTGATTTGCAGATAGCTTTGGGCGACGCCTTCATATTTGTAGCCGCAGCTTTCCAGCAGGCTGCGGGACGCGGTATTCTCTGGCAGGCAGCCCGCCTCGATCCGGCTAAGATCCATCACCGTGAATGCGTGATGCACCAGCGCCTTGATCGCCTCGCGCATGTAGCCCTGGCGTGCATGGGGTTCGCCGATCCAGTAGCCGGTGATGCCCGATTGCGCCGGACCCCGTTTGATGTGATCGAGCGTGATCGCCCCCAAGAGCGTCCCGTCCGACCGCCGCTCGAGGAAGAGCGGCAGCGCCGTGCCGTTGGCGATCGATCGCTGCGCCCAGTAGACGCGATTGGTAAAGGCCTTGCGTGTCAGGTGATCGCTGGCCCATGTGGGCTCCCACGGGATCAGAAAGTCGCGGCTTTCCAGCCGCAGTGCGGCCCATGAGCGGAAATCGGAATGCGCAGGCGGGCGGAGCGTCAGACGCTCGGTTTCGATCCGCACCTTTTTGCGCGTTCCCAGCATCAGGCGGCTAATCTCGCTTTCAGGTCTTCCAGAGACGGTGCGGCCTCAGCTGGCCCGTAGAGCGCCATGGCCGTGCCCGCCTTGCCGGCCATCTGACCTGCAAAGTCTTTGACGTCACCCGTGGTCACATCGTCGATATGGGTGATGGTTTCCTCAAGGCTCGGGATACGGCCCCAGATCGACCAGAGCCGCGCCAGCCGTTCGGCGCGGTTCGAGGGGCTTTCGAGGCCCATCAGCAATCCGGCCTTCATCTGCGCACGGGCGCGGGCGACCTCGGCGGCGGTCATATCGTCGGCGGCGCGTTTCATCTCGTCGATGGTGATTGTCGCCAGTTCACCGATCTGTTCGGCGCTGGTGCCTGCGTAGATCGTGGTCAGGCCCGTGTCCTCGTATGCGCCCGTCTGCGCGAAGATTGTGTAGCAAAGCCCGCGGTTCTCGCGCACCTCCTGAAACAGCCGCGAGGACATGCCGCCGCCCAGCACGCTGGAATAGATCTGTGCGGTGTAGATCGCGGGATCGCGGTAGTTGGGGCCTTCGAGGCCCAGCGTGAAATGCACCTGCTCCAGCGACTTGTTCTCGCGCCGTTCGCCCCCGCCGAAGACGGCGGGCTGGATCACTTCGGGCGCACGGGCCACGCTGGGCAGATGGCCGAAGAGAGCTTCGGCCTGCGCGACAATCGCGTCGTGATCGACAGCACCGGCAGCGGCGAGGATCATCTGGTTGGGGGCGTAGTGTTCAGCAACAAAGGACTTCAGATCATCGCGGTTGAACCGCCCGACAAGGTCGGGTTCGCCAAGGATCGTCCGACCAAGCGGCTGGTCGGGATAGGCGACCTCTTGCAGCCAGTCGAAGATGATATCGTCGGGTGTGTCGAGCGCCTGTCCGATCTCTTGCAGGATCACGCCGCGTTCGACTTCGATCTCATGGGGATCAAAGACGGGATTCAGAAGGATGTCAGACACGACGTCGAGACCAAGCGCCACGTCATCTTCCAGCATCCGCACGTAATAGGCGGTCATTTCGCGGCTGGTGTAGGCGTTGATATAGCCGCCCACGTCCTCGACCGCCTCGGCGATCTGGAGGGCGGATCGCGTCTTGGTGCCTTTGAAGGCCATATGCTCGAGGAAATGCGCGATGCCGTTTTGCGCGGCCCGCTCGTGGCGGCCACCCGCCTGCACCCAGACACCGATACTGGCCGACTTCAGGCCGGGCATATGTTCCGTGACGATCTGGAATCCGTTGGAGAGTGTATGCAGCTGGATGGTCAACGCGCGATCCGTTCTTTGATGAGCGACTGGATGGCCGAGAGGTCATTTGCAACCCGTGTCACCCGTTCAGACCGATCATAAAGGTCCGCCATGCGTGCTGGCAGCGGCGCCGCGACACCGGAGGCCGCTTTCACGGCATCGGGGAATTTGGCGGGGTGCGCGGTCGCCAGCGTCACCATCGGTGTGGTGCCAAGGTGGGGTTCTGCCACATGCACGCCGACGGCCGTATGCGGGCAGAGCAGCTCGCCATGCTGTTTGAAATAGCGGGTGATCGCGGCGGAGGTTTCCTCTTCCGAGGCGCGGCCGGATGTGAAGGTGTCTTTCAGATACTGGTAGGCACCCTGCGAAATCTGGAAGCCGCCCTGTTTGAGGTCTTCCATCTGGCCTGCCACCGCTGCCCCGTCCCGCCCGTAGGCATCAAAGAGCGCGCGTTCGAAGTTTGAACTGACCTGAATATCCATCGACGGGCTGATCGTGGGTTCGACGCCCTCTTTGGTGTAGGCACCGGTTTCCAGCGTCCGGTGCAGGATGTCGTTACGGTTCGTTGCAACCACGAGGTCGGCAATCGGCAGGCCCATCTGCTTGGCGATATAGCCTGCAAAGATGTCGCCGAAGTTGCCGGTCGGCACGGTGAAGCTGACCTCACGGTGCGGTGCGCCGAGGCTGACGGCAGCAGTGAAGTAATAGACCACCTGCGCCAGCACGCGGCCCCAGTTGATCGAGTTCACACCGGCGAGTTTCACCTCTTCGCGGAAGGCGAAGTCGTTGAACATGTCCTTCACG
>CAZOMZ010000114.1:0-6328 GCA_964581065.1 uncultured Loktanella sp.
AAGATCAAGGAGATCGGCCCCGAACGTGTCGGCGCCTTTATCGCTGAACCGATTCAGGGCGCCGGTGGCGTCATTGTTCCGCCAGAGACCTACTGGCCGGAAATCCAGCGCATCGTAAAGAAATACGGCATCCTGCTGATCGCAGACGAGGTGATCTGCGGCTTCGGGCGCACAGGTAACTGGTTCGGCAGCCAGACCGTCGGCATTGAACCCGACATCATGACAATCGCAAAGGGTCTCTCCTCCGGCTATGCTCCGATTGGTGCATCCATTGTGACGGATGCCGTATCAGAGGTGCTCAGCAACACCGAGTTCAATCACGGCTACACCTACTCGGGCCATCCTGTTTCCTGTGCTGTGGCACTCGAAAACCTGCGTATCCTGGAAGAGGAAGGCATCGTCGACACCGTCAAGAACGAGACCGCCCCTTATCTCAAAGAGAAATGGGAAGCACTGATCGACCACCCGCTGGTTGGCGAGGCGAAGATCGTGGGCATGATGGCTTCGGTCGCGCTGACCCCCAACAAGACGACCCGCGCCGCTTTCGACGCGCCCGCAGGCACCGCAGGCTTTATCTGCCGTGACCGCTGTTTCGCCAACAATGTGATCATGCGGAGCGTCGGGGACCGGATGATCATTTCGCCCCCTCTGACCATTACCAAGGACGAGATCGACATCCTGCTGGCCCGCGCCCGCAAGTCGATGGACGAAGCCTACGAGCGCCTGAAAGCCGACGGCCTGATGGCCGACAGCTGATCGATGGATCTTTTGACAGCAAATGACAGGCCGGGTGAATATCCCCCGTCCTACTACGCGGCCCAAGCCGAGCATTTGCCGCCCTTCCCGACGGCCAAAGGCGCGCTGACCTGCGATGTCTGCGTGGTCGGCGCTGGCTATACGGGCCTCTCGACGGCCTACCATCTTGCCCGGCGCGGCTATGATGTTGTGGTGCTTGATGCGCAACGGGTTGGTTTTGGTGCGTCCGGTCGCAATGGCGGTCAGGTCAGCATGGGCCAACGCCGCGATCAGGACGATCTGGAGGGCATCGTCGGAAAAGACCATGCGCGCGCGCTTTGGGAAATTGGTGCGCAGGCTGTCGATCTCGTAAAGGAGCTTTGCCAGAAGGACGAGGTGCGGACAGATTTTGTTCCGGGCATCGTTCATGCTGTCCATCGCCCCCGCGACCACAAGCACAACATCGCTTTTGTCGACCACATGCACCGCCACTACGGGTATGACCAGATCAGCGTGCTCAGCCCCGAGGAATGCCGCGCGACGGTGAATTCTCCGGCCTATCACGGCGGAACGCTGGACATGGGGTCAGGCCACGTGAACCCGCTCGAGCTGGTTCTGGGTCTGGCGCGTCTTGCGCAAAGCGCGGGAGCCCGCATCTTCGAGCAATCAAAAGTCACCCGCCTCGATCATGGCGATCCCGCCGTTGTGCGGACAGCTGATGCCGAAATCTCTGCCCGATATGTGGTTCTCGGTTGCAACGGCTACTTGGGCAAACTGGACGGACGTGTCGCTGCCCGCGTGATGCCGATCAACAACTACATCGTCGCCACCGAACCGATGACGCCCGAGGCGCAGGACGCCCTGATCGCAAACAACTATGCGGTGGCGGACAGCAAGTTTGTCATCAACTATTTCCGGTTCTCCGAAGACCACCGGCTTTTGTTCGGCGGAACCGAAAGCTACGGCTACAGGTTCCCCGCCGATATCGCCGCCTCGGTGCGCAAGCCGATGACCGAGATCTTCCCGCAGCTCAAGGATACGCGGATCGATCACGCTTGGGGCGGCACGTTGAGCGTCACCATGAACCGGCTGCCGCATTTCGAACGACTGGCAGGCAATATCATGAGCATGTCGGGCTACTCGGGGGCCGGTGTGGCACTTGGAACGCTGGCAGGTCAGATCGGCGCCGAAGCGATTGCAGGGCAAGCAGAGCGTTTTGACATCATGGCCCGCATCCCAACGATTCCCTTCCCCGGCGGGCCTGCATTCCGGTCTCCGCTGATGGTCTTGGGGATGCTTTGGTACGGACTGCGCGACCGACTCTAGGTGGTTTTGTGCCCAGCCCTGCCCTGAAGCGACTAGATTTTTGCGACGCTACATCATAACATCCAACAAGTTCAGCATTTTAGCCAAATTAAGCCCAAAAACCGCACAAAGACGACCTCCCTTGCCCTATTTTTTCCCAAGTGCGCGGCTATCGTGAAAGCCTAAGTGCTTTGAAAGGTAGATGCGTATGAAGAATATTGCCCAATCCATGAGCCCACGCGAGGCTGCCCAGGCGTTCTTTGGCCAGGACGATGCCTCCTTTGCCGAAACGATCGCGATGTTGACCAAAAGCGACCCAAGACTCGCCAAGGTCTTCCAGAATACGCGCAAACGCTTTCTGGCTGACGAAAGCTAGGCCCAGAGGTACGGATTCTCCCGAACCACCCGTCACACCTGCTTCAAACCGTCCAAAAACACTGAAAACAGCTTGACCTTTCGGGCCCCGACAGGTTGAACGACCCCCAGACTTTCTAGGGAATATAGGTGGTTTCAGATGGACGATCAGAACAGAAACCTGATCTTGGCGACGGTGCTCAGCTTCGGCGTTATCCTCGCATGGACAACGCTGTTCCCGCCCGAGGACATCCCCCTCGCCCCCGGCAACGAAGCAACCACGGTCGCCGAAGACCCGACCTTGCCTGCGCCCGATCCGGTTGCACCCGTCGCAACCACTCCGACCGAGGCACCTGCCCCCGCGGCCGAAGCGCCACGCGTACCAATTGCGACAGACGAATTCACCGGCTCGATTTCCTTGCAGGGTGGTCGCATCGATGACCTCGCCCTGACGCAATACCGTGAAACCATCGACGAGGACGCCGAGATCGTCCGCCTGCTGCGCCCCGTCGGCGAACCCGGCGCCTATTTCGCCACATTCGGCTGGACGGCCACCGATGGTATCGATGCGTCCGCAGTCCCTGGTCCTGATACTCTCTGGGCCCTCGAAACCGGCGATACACTGACCCCCGAAACACCTGTCACGCTGGTGTGGGACAACGGCGCCGGCCAAGTCTTCCGCACCGAAATCTCGGTCGATGACAGCTTCATGTTCACCTTCGCTCAAAGCGTCGAGAACGCGGGCGCCGCATCGGTTTCGGCCCGTCCATACGGCCTTTTGCGCCGTCACGGCCAGCCTGAGGATCTCAAGAACTTCTTCATTCTGCACGAAGGTCTGGTCCGCATGACCGACGGCGAGTTGGAAGAGACCGGCTACGACGACATCACCGAATATGCATTCGACGAACGCGAACGCACGCAGGCCGAACGTCTGGACGCCGAGGCATCGGGCTGGATCGGCTACACCGACCACTACTGGATGACGACGCTGATCCCCGATCAGTCCAGCCCGTTCCGGTCCACCTCCAAATATTTTGACAGCCGCGATCTGTTCCAGGCCGAGGCAGTGATGCCGATCGAAACCGTTGCAGCAGGCGAAACAGCGACGGTGACGACCCGCCTCTTTGCCGGTGCAAAGGAATGGGAAGCCATCCGCGGCTACGAAAACGAGGGCGGCGTTGACGGGTTCCTCGACAGTATCGACTGGGGCTGGTTCTTTTTCCTGACCAAGCCGATCTTCGCGCTGCTGCACTATCTGAATATTGTCATCGGCAACATGGGCTGGTCGATCATCGCGCTGACGGTGATCCTCAAAATCATCGTGCTGCCGCTGGCCTATAAGTCCTACGTTTCGATGGCGCGGATGAAGGAACTGCAGCCCGAAATGGAAGCCCTGAAAGAACGTGTCGGCGAAGACAAGCAGGCGCTGCAGCAGGGCATGATGAAGCTCTACAAGGACAACAAGGTGAACCCCGCCGCGGGCTGTCTGCCGATCCTTCTGCAGATCCCGATCTTCTTTTCGCTCTACAAGGTGATCTTCGTCACCATCGAATTGCGGCACGCCCCTTGGTTCGGTTGGATCAGGGACCTCAGCGCGCCTGACCCTTCCTCCTTCATCAACCTCTTTGGCCTGCTGCCTTTCGAAGGTCCGGCCGCCGGATCCATTCTGGCGCTTCTCTTTATCGGTATCCTGCCGATCCTGCTGGGTGTCTCGATGTGGTTGCAGCAAAAGCTGAACCCGGCTCCGACCGATCCGACGCAGAAGATGATCTTTGCCTGGATGCCTTGGGTCTTCATGTTCATGCTCGGCTCGTTTGCATCGGGCCTTGTGATCTACTGGATCGCGAACAACATCATTACCTTCATCCAGCAGTATGCGATCATGCGCAGCCACGGGTCCAAACCGGATATCTTCGGCAATATTCTGGGCGACCGCGCCAAGAAGAAAGCCGAGAGCGGGAAAGAGGGTAAGTAAGATGGCGCGTGTCGCCGCGCTGTGGCGGCATCCCATCAAAAGCCATGGCCGCGAAGCTCTGGATGAGGTCACCCTGACCGCGGGGCAGACAATGCCTTGGGACCGCCACTGGGCCGTCATGCATGACGGTGCGCAGGTTGACCTCGAAAATCCCGCTTGGGCCATCTGCAGGAACTTCATGATCGGCGCCGGGACACCGGGGCTTGCCGGCATCTGGGCCAAGCTGGACGAGGCATCGGGGACTGTGACCCTCACGCATGCTGATCTGGGCAGCCATGTGTTCCAACCGGACAACCCTGATGATTGGGCCGGTTTCATGATGTGGGTCCTGCCGCTCTGCCCTGCCGATAAACGGCAACCCAAGGGCATTTACACCGTCGCGGGGCGCGGCATGACCGATAGTGCCGAACCAACCATTTCGATCATGAACACCGCCTCTCATGCCGAGGTCGCCACCCGTCTGGGCCAACCGATCGCGCAGGAACGCTGGCGCGGCAACATCTGGCTGGACGGCCTGCCCGCTTGGGAGGAGTTCGCTTGGATCGGCAAAACCATCCGCATCGGTGGGACCGAGCTTGCGGTCAGGGAACCGATCGAACGCTGTATGCACACAACCGCCAATCCGCATACCGGACGTCGCGACGCCGACACACTGGGTGCTCTGCGTGACGGTTGGGGGCATCAGAACTTTGGCGTCTATGCCGTCGTCACGAAGACCGGTAAGCTTGCCCTGAACGATACCGCAGAGGTGCTCTGACATATGGAACTGCGTTTTCCAGAGGTGGAAACACCAGACGAAGCGAGCCTCGAAAGAGGTCGCCTGCTTTTTGCGGGCGAGACCACTTTTCTCAAGGGCGTCGTGGCCATGGATGGCCTGCCACCTGCAGACCGCATCGAGGTCTGCTTTGCCGGACGCTCGAACGTTGGCAAGTCGTCACTGATCAACGCTTTGACCGGTCGCAAGGGGCTTGCGCGTGCGTCGAACACGCCCGGCCGAACCCAAGAGATCAACTTTTTCACCGCCGGTGACATCTACGTTGTCGACTTGCCCGGCTACGGCTTTGCCAATGCGCCCGTTGCCGTGGTCGAGAAATGGCAGCGGCTGCTTAAGCAATATCTCTCCGGCCGCCAGACCCTGCGCCGCGTCTTTGTGCTGATCGACGCACGCCACGGGGCAAAAGCCGTGGACGAGGAAATCATGTCACTGCTTGATGCCTCTGCAGTGACGTTTCAGGTGGTGATGACGAAGACCGACAAGATCAAGGGCGGCGCACTCAAGGCGTCTCTCGACAAAACCCGCGAGACGCTTGCCAAGCACCCTGCGGCATTTCCCGAGATCATTCTCACCTCATCCGAAAAGGGTGATGGCATCCCGACCCTTCGGGCCATCATCTCGGGCATCGAATGAAGAAAAGGACCCCTGACATGAACCGTGACTGGATCGCGACAGCAAGAACACTGGCCGAAGCATTGCCGTTCATGCAGCGATACGCAGGGGCCGTGGTCGTGGTGAAGTTCGGCGGCAACGCGATGGGTGACGCGGACGCAATGGCCGAGTTCGCCCGCGATATCGTGCTGATGAAACAGGTCGGCGTGAACCCGGTGGTGGTGCATGGCGGCGGCCCGATGATCAACGCGATGCTCGACAAGCTGGGTATCCAGTCCGATTTCGTGCGCGGCAAGCGGGTCACGGATCAGCGCACGGTGGAAGTCGTCGAAATGGTCCTGACCGGTCTGGTCAACAAGCGCATCGTGCAGGCGATCATGGATGAGGGCGGTCGTGCTGTGGGCCTTTCGGGCAAGGACGACGATCTCATGGTGGCCGAAGCGGACGACCCCGAACTGGGCTTTGTGGGCAAACCGATCGAAATGAACGTACAGGTGCTGCGCGATCTCAATTCTGCCGGAATTATCCCCGTTGTTGCACCTGTTGCGACCGGGATGGATGCCAATGAAACC